>DASYXE010000111.1:0-3694 GCA_035935375.1 Gemmatimonadaceae bacterium
GGCCCACCGCCGCGTCGTCGCCACCCAGATGCTCGACCGCGAAGCGATGCGTCACGACCGCCACCGGCGGCGCACCGGGCGGATCGTCGGCGGCCCCCAGTCCGCGCCCTACCACCGGCGTGACGCCTAACGCACGGAAGAACCCTGACGTGGCGTAGCCCACGGACAGACGCTGGGGCTCGCCGCCGGTCGCGACGGGGGCATCGGTCTGCCGCAGCAGTCCGACGTCGGTGAAGCTCCGCTGCCCTTGCTCGATGGCCTGGAAGTCCGCCACGGAGAGCGGCCACTGGTTGGTGGGCGAATTGCGCTCGTAGACCTGGATCAGGCGGTCGTCGCGTGGATAGGGCAGGTGCGCGATGACGATGGCGTCGACGACGCTGAACACCGCCGTGCAGGCGCCGATGCCTAACGCAAGGATGGCGATCGCCGACACCGTGAACGCGGGGCTGCGCCCCAGCGCCCGCGCCGCGTACCGGATATCCTGTTGGAGCTCGTCGAGCCAGCGCACGCCGCGCGCATCGCGGTGCGCTTCCTTGTACCGCTCGATGCCGCCGAACGCGACGAGCGCCCGACGCCGCGCGTCATCCGGCGACAGGTTGTGCACGCGCTGCAGCTCCTCGGCTTCCAGCGCCACGTGCAGCCGGACTTCATCGTCGAGATCCTGCTCGAGCGTATCACGGTGGGTCAGGGCGCGGATGCGACGCAGCGCACGGCGGATGGTGGGATGCATGGAGGGATCCTCAGGTCGCCTTGAGAACGCGCTCGACCGCGGTTGAAAACAGCCGCCACTGCGTGCGTTCAGCGGCGAATTGTTTGCGTCCGTCGGCAGTGAGACTGTAGAACTTGGCGCGGCGGCCGCCGGCTTCGGGACTCGTCCCCCACTCGGCCCGAATCCAGCCGCGATCCTCGAGACGGTAGAGCGCCGGGTAGAGACTGCCCTGCCCGACCTCGAGCACGTCGTCCGAGAGCTGGCGCAAGCGCTTGGAGATGGCCCACCCGTGGAGCGGGCCTAAGACCAGGGTCTTGAGAATGAGCAGGTCGAGTGTGCCCTGCAGCAGATCGGCGCGGTCGGCCATGCGCCTCCTCCGGTCCGTGGGTTGATACCTTGTCGTTCGACAACATATGCGACGGCTGTTGTCGGATGTCAAGGTATGCACGGCGCCGCCCCGCCATCTGGATCTGGCGCGGTTCTGCGTTCGTGGCCAAATAGAGGCGGACGCGCCGGCCACGCGTGTCCAACCGGAACCGGCCGACCCCTCGGAGATTCCATGTCGCCGCAGCCCGTTCGCATCGTCCTCGTCGGCGACCGCACCGACGCCGTCGTCGCGCATCGCGCGATTCCCGTCGCGCTGGCCCGCGCCGCGCACGATGCCGGGCGCGTCGTGGACGCCCAGTGGCTACACACGGCGTCGTTAGGCCCGGAGATGGCGGCTCGGCTCGCCGACGCCGATGGCGTGTGGTGCGTGCCGGGCAGCCCGTATGCGAACATGGACGCGGCGCTGGCGGCCATCGGCTTCGCGCGACGCTCGGGCGTGCCCTTCCTCGGGACGTGCGCGGGCTTCCAGCACGCGCTCATCGAATACGCGCGCGCCATCCTCGGCCTAACGGACGCCGAGCATGCGGAGAGCAATCCGCTGGCGCCGCGGCCGCTCATCACCGCGCTGTCGTGCAGCCTCGTGGACGTGGAAGGCCGCGTGCATCTCGCCGAGGGCTCGCGGCTGCGCGCGATCTATGGATGCGATGAGGCCACGGAAGCATACCACTGCAATTACGGGCTCGACCCGCGACACGCCGAGCGATTCGCCCATGCAACGCTGCGCATCACGGCGTCCGACGACGACGGCGCGGCGCGCGGCATCGAGCTCACCGACCATCCGTTCTTCGTGGCCACGTTGTTCCAGCCGGAGCGGGCGGCGCTCGCTGGACGGTCGCACCCGGTGATCACCGCGTTCGTCGAGGCTGCCGGCGCCGCGGCCGATCGGCGTCACGGTGCCCGGACCCGCGTCGGCTGAAACCCCCGTAAGCATTCCGCGCGCAGCGGTCATCCAATCAGTACACGCGTCCGGCGCGCCCGTCACCGCCGCCGGCCGGCACTCGAATCGATTGGAGGTCGTATGACTCGCCGACTGCATGGAGTCGCACTCGCGCTCGTGTCTCTGGCCGCGGCGTTTGTCGTGACGCCGGTGCCATCTCGCGCCGCGTCGTCGGCCAAGGCGGCATTCAAGTGGCCGCCCTGGCTGTCCATCGAGTATCCCGTGAACCCGTACGATCGCTCCAACCGCGATGCGCTCTTGCTCGTCCACGCAGCGATGCGTGACCGCGTTCCGTCCGCGCGCGATCTCACCGGCACGGCCGAAGGCATCGTGCATGGGCAACGACAGTCGGTCGCGCTGCGCCTGGATGCCACGTCGCAGCCCGGCGTGTTCGCGGTGCGGCGGCAGTGGTCCACCGAGGGGTCGTGGATGCTCGAGATCACGCTCGCCAAGTGGACGACGGCGCTCGTGTCGCTCGATCGGGCCGGGGCGGTATCGTCGGTGAGCATTCCGATGAAGATGGGGTCGGGCGAGCGGTTTCCGCGCGAAGTAGCGGCGCGTGACATCGACTCGACGCTGGCGGTGATCGCGTCGCGGCAGCCCTGATTGGATGGTGGCGATTTGCGTGCGGCGACCGTTGCATGGCATGATGGCGCACCCTCAGCGGCTCGGCGCCGTGGCTGTGACATCGCACGGCCCGGTCGGCCGGGCCGCGCGCCTCGCGACGAGATGACGGGTGATTCGCTCGCGCCGCCGCGGCGAGCATCGGAGACGACGGACGCGGCGATCGATGAGGCCGTGCGCCGGGCGCAGGCCGGCGACGTGGACGCGTTCGGCGTGGTGTATCGCGTCCACGCGCCGGCGGTCCACGCCTTGTGCCGTCGCATGTTAGGCAACGACGAGGACGCGCGCGAGATGGTGCAGGATGTGTTTGTTCGGGCGTGGGAGCGGTTGGCGTCGTTCCGGGGCGAGAGCGCGCTGCGCACGTGGCTGCACCGGTTGGGCGTGAACCTGATTCTGGAACGGCTGCGGGCGGCGCGCCGTGATGCGCGGCGGTTCGCCGATGATGCCGGCGACGTCCCCGCGGGCGGGTCGACGCTCGACCGGCGGCTGGACGCGCGCATCGACCTGGCCGCGGCGCTGGACCGCTTGCCTAACGGATCACGGATGGTGCTGGTGCTGCACGACATCGAAGGCTACTCGCACGAGGAGATTGCGGCGATGACCGGTATCGCGCCGGGTACATCGCGGGCGCAGCTGTGGCGCGCGCGCCGCCATCTCTCGAGGATGCTCGACCCATGACCCATCTGACGGAGGCGGAACGCCAATGTCTTGCCGACGGCACGGTGGCCCCGGATCGGGCGGACGCGCTGGCGTCGCACGTGGCCGGGTGCGCCGAGTGCGCCGCGGATGTGGAGGTCCTGCGCGCCACGATCCAGGGGATCCGAGGCGGGCCTGTGCCTAACGCAGAGCTCGACGCGATGTGGCCGGCGATCCGGGAGCGGATCGAGCGCGGGAAGGTGCGTGCGCTGCCGGCGTCCGCGACGCCGGCAGGGCGGCGGTGGCGGCGGGTGTGGGTCGGCGCCGGCGCGGCGGCCGTCGTCGCGTGCCTGGCGCTGCTGCTCCGCGTCCGGCCGCACGAGCCCCCGGGCCCGGCGCCG
>DASYXE010000112.1:0-2317 GCA_035935375.1 Gemmatimonadaceae bacterium
CGTCGATGCGGCGCGCGAAGCGATCGAGAATCTCGAGGTGCAATTTCTCGCGAATCGCGATGCGCACCTCCATTTCGCCATCCTGAGCGACTTCACCGATTCGCCGACAGAGACGCGCGCCGAGGACGCATCGATTGTCGAAGCGGCCGTGCGCGCGGTGCGCGACTTGAACGACACGTACGCGGCCGGCACGCACGACGCGTTCTATCTCTTCCACCGGCCTCGTCGCTGGAACGCGCGGCAAGGCGTGTGGATGGGTTGGGAGAGAAAACGCGGCAAGCTCGCGGAGTTCAACCGCTACCTGCGCGACGGCACGGCCGGCGCCTTTTCGGTGATCGTCGGCGATGTCGACGCGATCCGACACGCGCGGTACGTGATCACGCTCGATGCCGACACCGTGCTTCCCCCCGACGCGGCCCCGCACCTGATCGGCGCGCTCGCGCATCCGCTCAATCGCGCCGTGTACGACCCGGCGCGCGGTCGGGTCGTGCGCGGTTACGGCATTCTCCAACCGCGCGTCGCCGTCTCGCTTCCCAGTGCCTACCGGTCGCGCTTCGCCGCCATCCACTCGGGACACCCCGGCGTCGATCCGTACACGACGGCGGTGTCCGATGTCTATCAAGATCTGTACGGAGAGGGAAGCTTCACGGGCAAGGGCATCTACGACGTCGATGCGTTCGAGCAGGCGACGCACGGGCGGTTCCCCGAGAATACGTTGTTGTCGCACGACCTGATCGAGGGGAATTACGCGCGAGCCGGCCTCGCCACCGACATCACTGTCTACGATGACTACCCGGCCCGCTATCTCACCCACGCACGGCGCAAGCACCGGTGGATTCGCGGCGATTGGCAGTTGCTGCGCTGGTTGACGTCGCGCGTGCCGGGTCCCGATGGGCCGGAGCCTAACCGTCTGTCGCTCCTCTCGCGATGGAAGATTCTCGACAATCTGCGTCGCAGCACGGTGGAGATCGCGCTCCTCGCGTTTCTGATCGCAGGATGGACGGTGTTGCCCGGTTCGCCGGTGCGCTGGACGTTGTTGGGCATCGCCGCGCTCGCTGCGCCCTGGATCGTATCGCTGCTGCTCGCGCTCGTGCGCCTGCCCATCGACAAGTCGTGGTGGGCATACTACGCCGCCGTTGGGCGGGACGCGGTGACGAGCGCGCAGCAGGTGGCGCTCGCGATCATTTTTCTGCCGCACCAGGCGTGGATCTCGATGGATGCGATCCTCCGCACGCTCTGGCGACTCGTCGTGACCAAGCGCCGCCTGCTCGAGTGGCAACCGGCATCGCTGGCCGAGCGGCTTGCGTCGAAAACGACGCGCTCGGTGTGGCGTGCCATGTGGCCCGCGGTCGCGATGGCGGCTGGCGTCCTCGTGGTGGTAAGTGCGTTAGCACTCGCTCGGTGGTCCGTCGGGTCGCTCGCCCCGACACCGTGGATCGGCAGCCTGCCCGCAGAGACGAGCGCGCGCCTGTGGCAGCTCGCCATTTCGGTTGTGCCGTTGGTGGCGCTGTGGATCGCCTCACCGGCGGTGGCGGATTCCCTGAGCGCTCCGGCCACGCCTAACCGTCTGCGGCTGTCGCCGGTGCGTCGCCTGGAAGCATTGCGATACGCGTTGCTGCACTGGCGCTACTTCGACCGCTTCGTCACCGCCGACACCCAGTGGCTGGCGCCCGACAATTTTCAGGAGGACCCGTCGCCGGTGCTGGCCATGCGGACGTCGCCCACCAACATTGGCCTCCAGCTCCTGGCCACAGCGAGCGCGTACGACCTCGGCTTCATCACCGTCGAGGACATGACGCGACGCTTGGAGCTGGCGTTCCGGTCCATCGAGCGCCTGCGCCGCTTCCGCGGACACCTCTACAACTGGTACGACCTGCACGACCTGCACGTGCTCGAGCCCGCGTACATCTCCACGGTCGACAGCGGGAACCTGGCCGGTCACCTGATCGCGCTGCGGCAGGCATGCCTGTCGATTCCGGACGAGCCGGTGGGCGACGGGCGCGTGCGCCGCGGTCTCGAGACGGCGTGCCGGATCGCGCAGGACCGCCTGAGAGAGCTGTCCAGCGCGGACGACGGGCACACGCCGGACGCGCGGCGCGCGCTCGCGTCGGCGGACAAGGAGCTGACGCTCGCGCTGGCCGCGCTCGCCGGCCCCGAGCGGCGGGCGGCGCCCCTGGCCGGTGCCGCGGCTCCGTTAGGCAGAGCGTTAGGCGCGCTCGAATCCGGCGCGGCCGCGGCTGATGCAACGGCGCCCGTCGCCGAGTGGATCCGCTGGGGCATGCGTCGCATCGCCGAGCATGACGCGCTCCACCGTCAG
>DASYXE010000113.1:0-2885 GCA_035935375.1 Gemmatimonadaceae bacterium
GGACAACCATACATGTGGCGCGTGGCTTGCGAGACGCCGTGATCGACGGTCGCAGCGGGGTAGCGATGGGCGTGGCAGCTCGGGGATGGCGTGTGCCGATCGCCATTGTGGCGATGGCGATGCTGGCTGGGAACGCGGCAGGGCAGGACACGGCGCAACAGACGGACACGACGACGTGCAAGGCGATATGCAAGCCGCAGCTGCTCTTTCAGCCCGGGCTGATCCGGACGCACATCATTTCGGGCCCGCGCGTGCAGTCGCTGACGACGGGTGCGATCACGCGGATCCCGGGGCAGACCAGCAGCCTGATCGTGTTCACGGGCACCGCGAAGACGGCGATTCCGCTGACGTCCATCTTCTTCAACGTATCGTGGCTGCCTAACGCAACCGCGCACGCCAATCCGTTTACCCAGTACACGGCGAGCGAGATCGGCGCGCAGAACATTCGGGCCAACGCGCCGGCGTTCGACCTGGGCGCGTTCGTCTCGGTGTTGCCGAAAACCAAGACCGACGGCCTCCTCACGATCAACCTGCAGGTGGCCGACCAGTACAGTGCCGCCGCACAGCCGGACGACCAGAGCGAGTACACGCACAAGCTCGATCTCACGGCCATCGGGGACTGGAGCCTCTTCTCGAAACTCGGCATCCCGTACCTCAAGAACGTCGACGTGCTCACGGTGTTCGACTACGTGGCCACGGGCCTGCCGCACAAAGGCGATCAAGTCCCGCTCGGCGAGCGCGTGTTCCTCGATGACGCGCATTCGGCGTCACTAATTCTACAGCTGTCGTTCCCGCTGGCACCGCTCTTCCCCACGCAATGATGGACGAGAGGGTTTCCATGTGGCACCAGGAGGCATGATGAGCAGGAACCCGGCGACCGGCGGGCACGTCGGCCGGTCATTTACCGTCCGGCATTGGGTCGTGTGCCTCGCGGCCGCTTCCCTATGTGCGTGCTCGAATGAAGCGCCGCGACGGGCGCAGGCGGGTGAGACATCGCGATTCGATGTCGCCGGTGCCCAACGGAAGAAGAACGCCGAAATGGTGGACTCGACGCAGTGGCCGGCGTATGGCCGCGACTACTCGAACCAACGCTGGTCGACGCTCGCATCGATCACGACCGAGAACGTGGCGCAGCTGCGCCCAGCGTGGGTGCATCACTCGGGCATTCCGCACGCATCGGAGACGAATCCGATCGTCATCGACACCGTGATGTATTTCACGACCGCACTCAACAACGTCTTCGCGGTCGATGCGCGAACCGGCAAAACGCTGTGGCGATACGTGTACCCCTATCTGGGGCACACCGTGGTCGACTGCTGCTCGACGAACAACAAGGGCGTGGCCGTGTATGGCGGCCGCGTGTTCATGGCGACGGTCGATGCGCGGCTCGTCGCGCTCGACGCGAGGAACGGCCATCCGATCTGGACGGTGCAGGTCGGCGACAACGAAGCCGGCTATCACATGACCGGCGCGCCGACCGTCGTGAATGGCCTGGTGATTACCGGCGTGAGCGGCGGCGAGCAGGGCTGCCGCTGCTACGTGGATGCGTACGCCGTGGCCGACGGACATCGCGTGTGGCGCTGGTACACGGTGCCGAGTCCGGCTGAGGGCGGTTGGTGGGGCACGTGGCGCGCGGCCGATGACTGGGGCATGTCGTTCGCGCGCGATCTCCCCAAGGAACACGCCGACAGCGCGAAGTACGCCGACGCGTGGCGCCACGGTGGCGCTCCGATGTGGCAGCATCCGGCGTACGACCCGGAGAGCGGTCTGCTGTTCCTCGACATTGGAAATCCGGCGCCCGACATCGACGCGTCCGTGCGCCCGGGCGACAACTTGTATTCGGACTGCATCGTCGCGTTGGACCTCAAGACCGGCACACTCGAGTGGTACTTCCAGGAAGTCTCGCACGATGTATGGGACTACGATGCAACGACGCCGCCGGTCCTGGTGGACGTCGCCGACGGCAGCGGGCACACGGTCAAGGCGGTCGTCGAGGCGGGGAAGGACGGGTACGTATACGTGCTCGACCGCGCGACCGGCAAGGCGATCCGCAAGAGCGCGCCGTTCGTCCCGTTCCTCAATTACATGGTCCGGCCGGACACGGCGGGCGTGGTGGTCAACCCTGGTCCGTTAGGCGGCTCGGATTGGAGTCCCACGGCCTACAGCCCCACGACGGGCTACCTGTACGTGGACGGCAACTATCTGCCGCACAAGTACTGGATGCAGCACATGACGCTCAAGGAGCCGGCGCAATGGTGGGGCGGCAGCGTGGAAGCGAAACCGACTGGCGTGTACGGCATCGTCAGCGCCATCGATCTCAAGACCGGCAACGTGGCGTGGAAGGATAGCGTGTCGAAGCCGATCATCAGCGGTGTGTTGGCCACCGCGGGCGGCGTGGTGTTCACGGGATCATCGGACAAGCAGCTGCTGGCCTACGACGCACAAACGGGCCGGAAGCTGTGGAGCTTCACGACCGATGCCGCGATCAACGCGCCGCCGATCACGTACGAGGTGAACGGGAAGCAGTACGTCGCGGTCGCGGTCACGGGCAGCCAGACGCTCAATACGCCGCGCGGCGACGAACTGGTTGCGTTCGCGCTGCCTAACGATTCGACGGCGGCGGGCGCAAGGCGATGAAGCATCCCGTTGCGTTCCAGGTTGCGGCGGCAGCGGCCGCGGCAGTGTGGATCGTCTCGCCGCTCGGGGCGCAGGCCGGGCACAACGGGCCGCGAGAGGCCGGCGTGCCGCCGGGCGCCGTTCACGCACCACACGTGAAGACGCACGACGACCTGCAGCCCGACACGCTGCCCACGTTACCCACGGGCATGACGGTTCAGATGATCGCCGCCGGGGACAGCATCTTCCACAATGAAGGCCGCTGCTTC
>DASYXE010000114.1:0-3102 GCA_035935375.1 Gemmatimonadaceae bacterium
GTCGTCGAAGATGTAGAGCGGGACGCTGCCGCCCAGCATGGGCACGACAGCGACCGGCTGATCGGAGGCGCGGCCAGCCGCCGCGATGACCGCCCGCGCGGCCGGCGACGACATGTTCGAGCGAAACGCGGCGTAGCCAACGTCCCAGTCGATCTTGATGATCTTCGCGTGCGCGCGCCGAGTGGCGGAGTCGGGTATGTCCGTGACGATGGTCCACCCTTTGGTGCGGAGGAATGCCTCGAGCTCGGCGCGTACCGTGTCCGGCTTCTGATCGGGCACCAGGCGAAAGTCGATCGACACTTCGGCGTCGGTGGGGATCGCGTTCGCCGCTTCGCCGCCCACCTTCCCTGCTCTCACGCCGCGCACGTTGAGCGCCGGGCGCATGATTGCTTCCGTGAGGCTACCGGGGGACTCGCTGCGCGCGATCTGGAACTCGCCTTTCAACTGGTCTTCGACGGGTGGCAGCGCGGCGATCGCGGCGTGTTCGGCTTTGGTCTCCGGGCGGACGTCGTGCATGAAACGGGGGATCAGGACACGCCCGTCCGGCGCTCGGAGCTCGGCGATGAGCTCGGCGATCATGGCCGCCGGGTTCGGCACCCAGTTGCCATAGTGGCCATCGTGCAGCGCCTTGATCGGACCATAGATGGTGGCGTCGAATCCGATCGTGCCGCGGGCGCCGAAGTAGAGCAGCGGACGCCGCGACTGGTGAACCGGTCCGTCGCCGATGAGCCAGAGGTCGGATGACAGCGCGCCACGGTTGGCGCGCAGGATGTCCGCCAGGTGCGGGGATCCCGCTTCTTCCTCGCCCTCCCACACCACCTTGATGTTGACCGACGGCTTTCTGCCTAACGCTTTGAGCGCGTCGAACGCGGCGAGGAACGCGATCTCGGAGATCTTGTCGTCGCCGGTCGAGCGTCCGTACAGGCGCCACTCCGGCTGGTAGGGCGGCGCGGTCGTCTTCCAGTCGACGACGCGTCCGCCGCTGCCTAACGGAGCGGTCCTCAGGACCGGCTCGAACGGCGGCGTGGCCCATTGCGACGGCGTGACGGGCTGGCCGTCGTAGTGCGCGTAGAACACGACCGTGCGCGTGGCGCCCGGTGTGGTGAGCGACCCGAACACGACCGGCGGCGCCTTGGGGACGGTGAGGAGTCGGACGGCGAATCCGCGCGCCTGGAGTTGTTGCTCGAGGTAGGCGCCGGCGGCCGCGGTGCCAGACGGGTCAGCGGCGACGCTCGGGAAGCGCAGCAGATGATCGAACTGCGCGATGATCTGCGTCTCGTGCGCGGCGCGCCAGCTATCGACCTGCCGCTTGAGGTCGTCGCCGTGCGCTGTTGCGCCGCACAACGCGGCCACGATCAGCACCGCGCTCAGTCGCGCTCTCATGTGCGCCGGTTCCGGAACTGACCATCGAGAGGGAGATCGCTCGCGCACCTCCCTCTCGATGGTCACAGGCTACTTGTTCTGGATGTTGAACAGGTTCGACACGACAGGAGCTCCGGCAACACCGTCGAAGCTGCCCGTTACCGTGAGTTGGTATCCGCCGGCTTTCGTCAATGAAACGCCCGCGAACGTCACGGTGCCGTCGGCGCCGGTCGTCCGCGTTACGGTCACACTCGGCGCATTCGCGCCATCACGGAAAAATGCAATCGAGCTATTGTTGCCGGCGATGGCCAACGTCACGACGACATTCGGAAGCGGAGTACCGGCCAGCGTCGTGACCGCCGCCTGAATTGGGTTGCCGTTGGCGTCGGCCAGCGGCGCGCTGTTCCTGCCGTTGGCGACCGGCTTCGCGAACGACAGGGTCACCTTCTGCATGTCGATCACCACGCTCGGACTGAGCTCGCTCGCGCCGCCGCCAACCGCGCCGAGCTTGAACGCCGCTTGGGCGCTGTTCGGCGTGAACAGCTCCACTGCGTGTCGGCCGAGTGCGGCCAAGAACCGCGAGCTCGGTGTGGACGCGGCGGCAAACGCCGGCGGCGTGCTGCAGACGAGCGACTTGAGCAACAGAATCTGGTCGATGTGCTGCACTCGCAGTGTCGGTGTGACGTCGAGGTTGCACACACCGATCGTGAGCGGCGACGAGAACGCCAGGACACCCGATGCAATGGTCGGGATGGTTCGCAGCTCGAACGAGCTACCCACTTCGGGATCGTTCGTCAGAAAGGTGGTAATGCGCGATCCGTAGATGAGGAACCGTTTTGCCTGCGACGCGGCGTTGATCGACGCGCCCCACCCCGCCGGCGCCTCGGCGGCCCAGAACGGCGTGTTGCCGCGCTCGTAGGCGCCTGACGAACCGTCCGCGGCATCCTTGCCGCGCACCTCGTACAACCAACCGGCGCCCAACGCGCCGGCGACGGTAAAGTCGCCCGGAATCGTCGCCGTGATGTAGCTCTCCATGCAGCCCAAAAACCCGGTCGTCAGGTTGTTGAACACGGCGCCGGTGGCGCCGCTCGACTGCGCATTCGTACCGCGCATAGCCGCAAGACGCGACAGCCCGTCGAAGGCCTTGTCCGTGGCCGCCGGATTCGGGCCGTTCTTCGAGAGCGACTGCAGGTCGCCGATGATCGTGAACAACGCATCCTTGTTGGACGCCGCGTACGACCGGGCGTTCTGCTTGAGCGTCGTGAAGTTGCAGGTCACGGCGAGCGGAGCCGGCGCCACATCTGTCCGTGGCGCCGAGGACGCTGGAGGCCGGGCGGTATCGCCGCAAGCCGTGAGGGCCAGTACCGATGCTGCGACGAAACCAGCCGTGGTGAAGTGGCGCATGATCGTAGAGTCTCCGAGCAGCGGGGGGGGGGACATGTGAACGAGGATGCGCACACGTCGGTTGGTGAAAACACTGTTCTGTTAGGCGTTAGGCGTCGCGTCGCGCCGGGACGTCAGTTGGCTCCCTTGAGGAGGGCCTGGTAGCGCGGATCCGAGCGCAGGTCCTTGAGCCACCACGACTCATCCTTGGCTGCGAAGGCACGCTGCTGCGGGTTCGCGGCCAGGAACCTGGCGACGAGATCGATCGCGGCATCCTTGTGGCCGCTCTGCGCGAACACGATCGATGCCAAGTTCGTGAGCTCCCCGGTAGGGTCGATCTGCGGGTCTCCCTCCGCG
>DASYXE010000115.1:0-2463 GCA_035935375.1 Gemmatimonadaceae bacterium
GCTCCGCCTCGACTCGCTCGCGATCGACCACACGACGTACCACTGGCGCCTTACGCACCCGGTGCCGATCACCTACGGCGCCCGCTACGCAATCAAGGACTTCGTCCTCGCGTCGAACACCGGCCGCCGCATCGCCATCGACGGCTCGGTGGGCCGTTCGGGCGCGGAGCGCCTGACAGTGCTCGCCGACTCGGTATCGCTGTCGCCGCTGGCCCGTGCGTTAGGCTACCACGCGCTCGCCGACGTCACGCTCGTCGGCCAGGCCACGCTCGGCGGCACGGCACGCGCGCCCCACCTGCACGCCGATGCGGTCGTCGTCCTGCCCAAGGCGAAGGCCGACTCCGGCACCGTGCACGCGGTCGTCGACTGGACGGCACGGCAACTCGACCTCGACGCCGCGGTGACACCGCTCGATGGCCATGCGCTCAGCGTCACGGGCAACCTGCCCATCCAATTGTCGTTCGCCGAGGGCGGCGCGCCCATTTCCGTCGTCGAAAACGGCGCGGTGAACCTGCGCATCGCCGCGGCGGGCTTCGACTTGAAAACCATCGAGCCGTTCCTCGACGCGCAGACCATCGACCAAGCGCGCGGCTCGCTCGCCATCGACGCCCGCGTCGGCGGTGTGGCCAATGCACCGCAATTGAGCGGGAAGCTCGCCCTGCACGACCTCACGTTAGGCCTGCCGGCCATGGGTGTCACGTACGACAAGGGCACGGTGGACGCGCACCTGGCCGACGACCGCCTTACGATCGACACCGCCCAGCTGCGCTCGGGCGATGGCACCGTGCGCCTGACGGGCGGCCTCATCCTCCGCCAGCTCACGCTCGGCCAGTTCGACCTGCACGCATCGATGCGCAAGTTCCGAGCGGTGTGGTCGTCCGCCTATCAAGTGGTCGCCTCGGGCGACGTCGCGTTCCAGGGCACAACCAAAGCGCCCGCGGTCTCGGGCGCCGTCACCATCGACAACGGCACCCTCGATCTGTCCGCGACGGGCTCGGGCGGCAGCGCGGAGCCGGTGACGCTCACGAACGCCGAGCTGCGCTCCATCGCGGCTCGCTTTGGCGAGGAAGTCACGCGTCCCGGCGGCACTCAAGCCACCTCGTTTTTCGACAAGCTCGCGCTCAACGTGAAAGTCACGACCGACCGCAACGCGTGGGTGCGCCGCCGCGCCAACCCGCAGCTGCAAGTCGAGCTGAGCGGCACCGTCACGGCGCGAAAGGATCCGGGCGGCCCGCTCCGCTTGTACGGCACGCTCGAGCCCGTCGAAGGCCGGAGCTTCGTCGCGCAATTCGGGCGGCGATTCACCGTGAGCGAAGGAACGCTCACGTTCAACGGCGCGCCGCAGCTCCTGCGCATGAACATCAAGACGCAATATGCCGTGCCATCCACCAGCGACCCGAACGCCGCCGAGGTCACCATCAATCTGGATGTGAGCGGGACCCCGCAGCGCATTCGCCTCGTGCTCAGCTCCGATCCACAGATGTCCAACTCGGACATCATCTCCTACATCGCAACGGGTCATCCAGAGGGTGCGGGACTCGGCATCGGCGGCGGCGGCGCCGGCGGCTCGTCGAGTCTCGCGATGCAAGCCGGCACGTCGGTGGCGGTCAGTCAATTGCAGAGCGTCGTGCAGGGCATCGGGCAGGACAAGCTGCAGCTCGACGTGATCGAGATCCGGCAGGATGCCGTGCGCGGCGCCACGTTAGTCGCCGGCCGCTACGTCTCGTCGCGCGTCTACGTCGGCTTCGCCCAACCGTTAGGCTTTGGCCAGTCGACCTCCGATCAGTTGAATCGAAATTTGTATCCCGAGGCCCAGGTGGAGTACAACGCGTTCAAATGGTTGCTGATGCGGCTCGAGGGCGGCGTGTCCGACATGCGGTTCCTGCTCCGCTCGCGGTACTCGTACTGACGGTGTCGCGCCGCTCGCTCGTGCTCGCTTTCGTGGCGGCGCCACTCCTCACCTGCGCCGCCGCGCGCCGCGCCGAGGCACAGCAAGCGCCGATGGTGTTGCCCGCCGGAACGCGCGTACGCTCGATCGATTTCCGGTGGCTGCACGACCACACGCTCACGGCCGACGACATCCGCCAGCACATCGCCTCGTCCGCGCCGCCGCCCGAAGGGATCTTCGGCAAGGTGCTCGACTTCCTGTTCCGCCGCGAGAAGCCCCCGAGTCCCGCGTTCGATCCGCTCGAGCTCGAGCGGGACGCGGTGCGCATCCGCGAGTACTACGAGGACAACGGCATCATGCACGCCAACGTCGGCTTCGAGGTGAAACCCGACACCAGCGACCGTCGTGTCGACGTCGTCTTCGTGATCGACGAAGGCAAGCCGTCGCTCCTGCGCAGCGTGCGCATCCAAACGGGCGACAGCGCTGGCGTCGACAGCGCGACACCGCTGCCACCCGACGTCGTCCGAGCGGCGCGCCACGCCCTGGCGCCGGCGCAGAATCACCGGTTCGGATCC
>DASYXE010000116.1:0-2304 GCA_035935375.1 Gemmatimonadaceae bacterium
GAGCGGAGCAGGAGGCCGGCAGCCGTGAGCAGCACCACAGACAACGCGAGCTCGACGACCACCAGCGCGCGCCGCAGTCGTTCGCCGCCGCTCGCGCCATGTGTCGATTGCGAACGCACGCCCTCACGAAGCTCATCGGTGAGATCGGGCCGCGCGAAGCGCACTGACGGCCAGAGTGCGATGAGCAGTCCGCACACGACGGCGAGCGCGAGCGCGAACAGCAATGCACCGGCGTCGATCCCCAACCGCGTGAGGCCTGGGGGCGCGATCGACGAGGGCACCGTCCTAACGAGCGCCTTGAGCCCGAGCCACGCCGCACCGAGGCCGACCACGCCGGCGACGACGCAGACGAGCACGGTTTCCGTTAGGAGCTGGCGCGTGAGGCGCGATGCGTGGGCGCCCATCGCCGCGCGCACGGCGAGCTCGCGCCGGCGTCGGGTGAGACGCGCGACCAGCACGCCGGCGAGATTGATGCAGGCGATGACGAGCACCAACCCGGCGGCGACGGAGAAGATCTTCTTGTCGTCATCCCGTCCGCGGCCGTAAAGCCGGAGCGGCCGAACGTCGAGCTGCCAATCGCGAAAGTCACTGGGATAGTCGCGGGCGAGCCGACGCGACACCGTCCGGGCCTCGGCCAACGCCTGATCGAGCGTTGCGCCGTCGCGGAGTCGGGCGACCGTCAGATAGTTCAGATCCGAGGC
Source organism: Gemmatimonadaceae bacterium (assembly GCA_035935375.1). Lineage (GTDB taxonomy): Bacteria > Gemmatimonadota > Gemmatimonadetes > Gemmatimonadales > Gemmatimonadaceae > JADGGM01. The sequence goes on from DASYXE010000116.1 coordinate 702, forward strand.
GTGATCGTTCACCTCGGCCGCCGCCAGGGTGAGGACGGTCCACGCGTCGGTGCGCTCGGGGTAAATGTCGTCGCGCGCGATGATGCCGCGCACCGTGTGATGCCTGCCATCGAGCACGATGTCCCGGCCGATGATCGATGAATCTGCGCCGAACTGCGTGCGCCACACCGGTTCGCCGAGCAGCACGACCGGCGTCGCGTTCGCAAGCGTGTCGCTCGGCAAAAACGTGCGGCCGAGGAGCGGGGTTAGGCGAATGGCCTTGAAGAATTGGTATGTCACCGCGGTCGAGCGGATGACGAGAGACCGGTCCCCCAGGCGCAGCGTGGTCGGCGAGGGACCTTGCGCGAAGCTGATGGCCTCGAGGGTCCGCGAGCTCGCCGCGAGCGTCAGCGCGTTGCCGGACGAAACCTCCTGGCAGCTTGGACACCCGATGCCGGAGAACTGGCGCACGTACACCAGTCGGTCGGCGTCAGGAAACGGTACCGGCGTCATCGTGGCGAAGCTGTACATGAAGGTCGACGCGCCAACGCTCAAGCCTAACGTGACGATCGTCGCGATCGTGAACGCCGGACCGTGCAGGCATTGGCGCAGCGCGTAGCGGAGATCCTGCGCGAGGTTCTCGACGAGCCGAACGCCGCGCGCGTCGCGTCCGTCTTCCTTGTGGCGCTCGACGCCACCAAAGCGACGCCGTGCCTCCCACTCGGCCGCGTCGACCGAGAGCCCGGAGCGCACGAGGTCCTTCGCTTCCATCGCGATGTGAAAGCGAATTTCGTCGTCCATGTCTCGCTCGCGATCGCCGAGACGAACGAGGGTTGCGATGCGGCGGACGAGCCGTGCGACTGGATTCTCCATCGATGCTCCTCGCGTCGACGTGCCTCAGCTTCCGGCGAGCACTTGTTCGACGGCGGCGGCGAATCGCCGCCAATCGTGTTGTTCCTGTGGGGCGCGTTTCTTTCCGGCGGCGGTCAGGCGGTAGAACTTGGCGCGGCGTCCCTCATCCGAGAGGCCCCACTCGCCTTTGACGAGCCCGCGCTCTTCGAGCCGGTAGAGGGCGGGATAGAGCGACCCTTGATTGACCTGCAGGACGTCGTTGGACAGCTGGCGGATGCGTTTCGAGATGCCCCAGCCGTGGAGTGGTGCGAGGGCGAGGCTCTTGAGGATGAGCAGGTCGAGCGTGCCTTGCAGGAAGTCGGCGCGGTCGGTCATGGGTCACGAGGTGACGTGATACCTTGAGCTTCGACAACAGTATCCTGTCTATTGTCGAAGGTCAAGGTATCGGGTCGGCCGGCCGGTTGCGGCGCTGCCTCCAGCAGGACGGGTCTGGGCGAGTTGTAGGGCCACGGGCCGGGGCGTATGTTCAGGGAACGCGGGCGTAATTCAGTTGGTAGAATGCCAGCTTCCCAAGCTGGACGTCGCCGGTTCGAGTCCGGTCGCCCGCTCCTCGAGCGTCGGAAAAATTAGGAACTTGCGAAGGCCGACCGGCAAGTCAGGTCGGCTTTTCGTGAGATTCGAAAAGGAGACGAACAGCGAGGGTGAGATGATTGGTGCTGGCGCGTGCGTCACTCGTATCGCAGCGCCTGCATTGGATCCACCCGCGATGCCT
>DASYXE010000117.1:0-3436 GCA_035935375.1 Gemmatimonadaceae bacterium
AATGCAGGCTCCAACTTCCCGGCCCCCGATTCGGTACCCGATCGCGATGAAGCGTACGGACCTCATTCCAGTCGTCATTCTTCTCCCGTTGCTCGGCTTCGTGGCTGCGCAGGTCACGGAGACAACGCATCCCGCACCCGAGCCGCGCGTGAGTGCTGTTCCAGTCGAAGCGCACGCCGAAGCTGGTCGGTTGGGCATTGCTCGCCACATGGCCGAAGCGGCGCACCTTGCTCCGGCGCCCATCCCGGCGGCGGCGACCGATGCGACGCATGACCTTGGCGATGTTCGCCAGCGGTTAGCACGGGGCTCGGCCGGCACGTATATCGACGAAATCCTGGTGGAGCGCGATTCGGCGCTGGCGCGGTGGCCCGATCGTACGTCGCAACCGATCAAGGTGTGGATCGGCAGCGGCGCCGGCATCAAAGGCTGGAGCGACACGTTCCCGGCGCGCGTCCGCGACGCATTCGAGGAGTGGAGCGATCTGGGCATCCCGGTTCGCTTCGAATTCGTAACCGACTCGCTGGATGCGGACGTGCACGTGGCGTGGATCGACCACTTCGACTCACCAATCAGCGGCAAGACGCTGTGGGCGCGCGATCGCAGCTGGTGGATCGTCAACGCGAACATCACGCTCGCGCTGCACCACAACGCCGGCGAAGCGCTGGACGACTCGAGCGTCAAGGCGATTGCGCTCCACGAGGTGGGCCATCTGTTGGGCCTGGACCACACGAGCGACACGACGGACATCATGACGGCGCGCGTGCGGGTGCGCGACCTGTCCAACGCGGACCGGGCGACGATGAAGCTGCTCTACTCGCTGCCGCCGGGGAGCATTCGCCAGGGCAGGTAAGCGAACGGGGCCTGTCTAACGCAACGCGCGCCGGCGATCGTGCCGGCGCGCGTTTGTCATCGATCCCACTTGAGCACGACGGTTTTCTTTTTCTTGAGTCGGACGACGTCGAGCCGGAGCTGGGCGTCGGACGCGCGGTACAGTGCGCGGCTCAACCCGGCCGGCGAGGCGACCGGTTTGCCGTCTGCGCGCACGATGACATCGCCGTCCTGCAGCCCCGAGCGGGCCGCGACCGTGCCCGACTCGACGCGCAGCACGAGCACGCCCTGACTCACGCCGAAGTAGTCGGCGAGATTGCCCACCGGTCGCACCTCGGCGCCTGCGACCACGAGCAGCGATCCACTGACGCGCGTGATCATCCCCGGCATTTCGGGCATTGTCGACATCGGCGGGAACGGAGTTACGGAGATCGTGACGTCGGTTGAATCGTTGTCCGGATCGGGAGTGGGCGCAGTCGGAGCCGCGACCTTGACGGACGAAATCGCCGGCATGGAGGGAACGACAATCATCGTCGTGCCATTGCGCGGGGACGTCCACACCTGCCCCCACGACGACATGGGTCTCTTCGCGACCAACGCACTCAGCTGCTTCGTGTACGCACCGCGCTTGACGCTCAACAGCACGTGCGACCCGGGTTTGAGCAGCGTCGAGAACGGTTCGCAGCCAGTCGTCACATCCTTCCCGTTGAGCGCCAAGAGTCTGTCGCCCGATTCCAATCCCGCGCGCTCGGCCGGCGAGTCGGGGTCGACCGATTCGATCGTGGGATACTCCTCGAATCGCATGATCGTCTTCCCGCCTTCCTGCTGCACTTCGGGCGCGATCATCGAGAGGGTGATTCCGAGGTAGCCGACCTGCTGTTGCACCTTGCGGGTGAGGCGATCGATGTCGCCGCGCTCGATCGTCAGGCGGCGGCGCACGAGATCGTTGGTCAGCTGCTCGTAGCGCTGCTGCGCGCGCCGCAGGTTGCCGTTGGCGCGCGCGAGCTTTTCGGCCGTGGCGCCGCTGGAATCCTGCGAGACCATCGCTTGCTTCATCGCATCGATGAGCGCCTGCTGCGCGCGCTCGAGCGCGGCGCTCGCGCGGGCGAGCTCGGCATCGGCGCGGGCGGCGCTGGCGGTGTCGCAGCTCGGGCAGACGGCGGGGCTCGGAGGCGCCGGCGGTGCCACGTCCTGCGCGGCCGCGTTGCCTAACGGAACGGCAATGGCGCCGCACGCGAGCGCCGACGCGAGCAGTACGGCCCCACGGGTCATCGGTCGGGTCATCCCCATCGCGGTCGTCATCAGTAGCTGGACAACGACATGCCCGCGGGCAGCGAGCCGTTGAGCTGTTGCAGCGTCACCTCTCGCGCCGTGCGCGCGGAGATGAGGTATTGGTTGATGACCGGATCGGCCGGCGCCTGGTTGGCGGCGGCGAGTGCGGCGTCGGAGACGCGATCGAGCGCGGCCAACCGCTGGCGATAGCGGTCGACCCCGGCGTCACCGTGCAACGACGTGTCGTGCGCGACGACGAACGCGGCGGCCAACCGGTAGTCGCTTTCGGCGCGGCGCATGAGGGCCATGGCATCTTCGACGCTCGCGGGCGAGCGCGACGAATCGGCGCCCGGGGCGGTATTCTGCGTGACCGGCGTGTTGGAGACGGTCGTGCGCGCCGAGGCGCGGCCGACGAACAGGCCGGTTGCGGCGATCACGAGACCAGCAGCGATTTGCATCCAGGCACGGGGCAAGCCGTGCCCGCGGACGGGCGCTGCCGAGATCCGCACCGAATCATCGGTGAGGCGAGCCGACAGCGAGCGCCAGTCGGTGAGCGGGCGGGCGAGCAGGGTGTTCCGCTCGCGCGCCGCCATGGCCACGAGCTCCTCGTACGCCGCCTGTTCGCGCGCACACGCTGAGCAGGCCGCGAGGTGCGCCGCTTCATCGTGCGTGGGCTGGTCTTCGGCCAACGCGGCCAGCCGTTCAGGATCGAGGTGCAACATGGGTGCGAAGTTCCGTTGCCGGCGTTGGGACATCGATCAGGTGCGCGAGCAGCCGGCGTAGCCTCGCGCGCGCCTTGAACAGTTGCGATTTCGATGCGCCCGTCGTGATGCCTAACTCACGGGCGATGTCGTCGTGCGTATAGCCTTCCACGTCGTGCAACACGAACACCGTGCGGGCGCCGGCCGGGAGTCTCGCCGCGGCCTCTTCGATGGACGCGGCGAGAAAGGCGCGATCGCTGTCCATCTCCACGGCCGAGGAATCCTCCTCGATGTCGACCTCCAGCCGTCCCAGGCGCCGCGCCTTGCGCAACGCGTTCAGCGTCCGGTTCACCGCGATGCGGTGCGCCCAGGTTCCGAACTGCGCATCGCCGCGGTAGCTGCCTAACGCGCGGAAAATCTGGATCCACACGTCCTGGGCGATGTCGGCCGCCAGATCCGGGTCGCCGCCCACGAGTCGCCGGACGACCGCGTCGATGTGCGGCGAGTACTGCGACCACAACTGCCGCAGTGCTCGCTCATCGCCGTCGATGGCGCGCCGAATGAGAGCGTGATCCGTTTCCATCCCGGTTGCTTGATTGGTCACCGTTGCGTGAAGTTCGGTTGCCAAAGCTTTG
>DASYXE010000118.1:0-3987 GCA_035935375.1 Gemmatimonadaceae bacterium
TGAGGCGCGTATCGGATTGACAGCGCTGCTGGAGCCGCGCCGTCACCGCGTGGGCCGAGTCGAGCATCGTGTCCGCGTGCGTCGCCGGCGCGGATGGCGCGGCACGATGCCCTGCCGCGCGCGGCGGGTCGCCCCGCGCGTCGCTACAGGCGATGAATACGGCGAGCGCCACGAGCGCCCCGATCGCGCGAGGAATCAGGCGTCCTCTCGCATGGTGGATGGGTCCAGTCGCTCGCGCGCGCACCACTCCTCGTAGGCCAGCGGTGAAATTTCGGATGGCTTGATCTCGCTGCGACCGCCCCAGAACACGTTCGTGTAGCTCACGTCGATCGACGCCTCGGCGAGATGCGCGTCGATCGCATCCTTGTGCGCCAGCACCGCGGCTTTGTCGGTGCCGTGTGCGACCGCCATGATGTTCACGTTCGCGAACGCGGGTCCGCCCTCGCGCCAATACGCGTGCGTGAGAATATGATGGCGGCCGACTTCGCATCCCGCTTCGAGCTCGCGTCCGGGCGGCACGCGCCAGTGAAAGAGCGCGTTGTATCGCGTCACGCGCGTCCCGGCGGCCGATGGCTTCACGTGCTCGAGGAAGGTCGAGAAGCGTCCGATCACGCCGCGCTCGTCGAGCGCGCGCGCGACGCGCAGGAATTCATCCAGCGGCACGCCCGCCTCGGCGGCGCGCGCCCGCCACGGATCGTCGACGATCTCGTCCACGGCCAGCTCGCGCTTGAGCCGTTCGAGCACGCGCCATTCGCCTTCTGTTAGGCGGACCAGGTGCGTATCGAGAATGCGGCCCGGCCCCTCGGAGCGGCTCCCGGGCTCCATGCCGCGCCGCCGCACGTGTCCCACGCCGAGCGTGAACAGCGCCTTGGCCGGCATGAGGAGAAAGGCGTCCGCTCCCACTCGGCGCGCGAGGTGCTCGCCGTGGCGCCGCATCGAGAACCCCTGCGGCACCTTGAGCGTGGTCCACAGCCGGTACGCCGACCCTTCCGTCTCTGCGTCCGTCGACCGGATCACGACGTGCCCCGAGAACGGATCGTCGCGCACCATGTAGTCGAACGCCGCATCGAGCTGCGCCGGCGGCACGCGCCACGCCACGAGCGCGCCCGGCGCGAGATTGGTCGAGAGCAGCGTTTGGCGCACGCGGCGAATGGTGCCCGCGGCCAGCATGCCGCGCACCCGCTCGAGCACGGTGCCTAACGGAACGCCGGAGAGCCGCGCGATCTCGTCGAACGGATCGGCGTGGAATCCCGCCACGCGATCCTCGGACACGGCGAGGATGCGCGCGTTGACGGCGTCGGTGATTTCAGTGGGAACGGTGGATGCGGCCATGATCGCTGCCTACAACAATAATCACGACGGTCGGCTCGCGCCGGTCACCAGAAGCGGGACACCGCGTAAATGATGAGCCCCGCCAACCCGCCCACGAGCGTGCCGTTGATGCGGATGAACTGCAGGTCCCGTCCGATCGCCAGCTCGATGCGCCGCGACGTCGCGTCCGGGTCCCAGGCCGCCACCGTGTGCGCGATCAATTCGCCAACCTCGTGCCGGTACTGCTCCACCACCGTCAGCGCCGCGTCGGTGACGAACCGGTCCAACTCGCCGAGCATGGCGTCGTTCGATCGCATCGCCTCGGCGAAGGACACGATACCGCGCTCGAGCGCACCCGGCGGCGCGGACTCGCCGTCAGCGGGCTGACGGTCCGCGTAACGCACGAGACCCGTGCGCGCCGTGCGCCAGATGGACGTGGCGATCTCGTCGAGCACCGGCGCGCTGAAGATCTCTTCCTTGAGCGCTTCGGCCTTGGCGATCACATCCGGAGACGTGCGCAGCTTGTCGGTGAACCGAACCAGCGCTTCGTGAAATTTCGCCCGCAGCGGGTGATCCGGAGATTCGCGCACCTCGTGCAGGAGGTTCTCGATCGCGCTCACAATCTTGAGGTAGATGCGTTCGTCGACCACCTCCGGCATCCACCACGGACTTTCCTCGGCGACCTTCACCCGGATGATCTCGCGATTTTCGCGCACCGATTGCTCGATCAGACCGAGTGCATCGTCGAGCAGATCCTGGTGACGGCTGTCGGCGGTGATGAACGAGAGGACCGAACCGAGTACCGGCGCCACGCGCGTCGCGTGGACACGTGCCGCGAGACCATCCCCGATCAGGCGGCGCGCGTCATCGTCGGGGAGCGCCTCGGCGGAGCGCGCGAGTCCCAGCGCCACCTGCCGCGCGATGAGCCGCGCGTTCGCCGGCTCCGACAGCCACGTCACGGCGCGCTCGGCGATGCGCATGGCGGCGAGCCGCCGCTCCACGACGTCGCGCGCGAGAAAGTTGTATTGGACGAAGTTGCCTAACGTGCGCCCGATGCGGTCCTTGCGCGCGGCAACGATCGCGGTGTGCGGAATCGGGAGGCCGAGGGGATGACGAAAGAGCGCGGTGACCGCGAACCAGTCAGCGAGACCGCCCACCATCGCCGCTTCCGCCGTGGCCCGAATGAACCCGAGCCATGGGTAGCGGCTCTCGTACCACCGGGTGACGCCGAATACCGCGGTGGCCACAACCAGCAGGCCTGTGGCCCGCCGCTTCATGCGGTCGAGCTGGGCCTGCCGGTCGGCGTCGTCGGGCCGCGCCAGCGGCATCGTAACGGGGGCGATCTGCTCGGTCACTACTCGAAATCAGTGGCCTTGGCGCCCTCGCGGCAAGCTTGCGACTGTCATGGCGCGCGGGGCGCCCTCCAGCTAGCGGATGATGTAGCCCGCCGCGAATCGAACGGTCGTCACATCGGCCGGCTGCGAGTACACCTGTGCAGACAGCTCGAATGCGTGGGTCAGGTGTGCCGTCACGCCGCCGAAGACCACCGCGCGAGTGAGGTCGACCAGCACTTTTGTCGAATCCGTCACGCCGTTGCCGTCCGTGAATCCCGTTTGAAAACGGGGCTTGAGCCAGTTGACGCCGCCGCCTGCCCAGAACGCCCACCGTTGGTCGCGGGTCGTGAGCGAGAGTGTGCCTTCGCCGCCCACCATGTACGGGTGAAACGTGTCGTTCGACGGCGACGTCCCGAAGCACGGCGAAGCCGGGTCGTCGGTCTGCAGACCTTTCCTCGGACACGTGATGGGTCCTTGCACCTGTCCGACAGTACCGTGCGCGCGCAGCAGCAGCGTGAGCGCGCCACCCCACGCCGACGGCAGTTGTTGGGCACGCGACAACGCGAAGCTGCCGATGTTCGGCTTGGCGTCGTAGAGCTGGATGGGCGGGACGTAGCTGCCCTCGAAAATGAATCCGGCCGGCAGCCCGATCATGATGCGCGGGCGTCCGAAGATCGGAGACAGCCGCGTGTTGTCGTTCTTGCTCGCGAAGCAGATGTGCGTCTGCTGGAGCGCCGGGTTAGGCGTGGGCATGGGCTCGACCTCGAACGACACCCGCACCGCGCCGGGCGCGAGGCGCTCCGGCGCCGCATCCAATCCGAATGCGATGGGCGCTTCGTAGAACGCGAGGAGCTTCGCCTCGTTGCTGTTCTCCGGCACACGGCACTGGGCGGCCGCCGGCACCGCGGCGACCACGACGCCAAGCAGGGCGGCGGCGCCGCACATGCGCGCTCTGGTCGGGCGAACGAGTCGCGCGAGATTGCGCCAAGCGACCTCGTTCACTCGCGTCGGAACCGGCATGTGCTCTCCACAGGTTGAGGGACTGATCGAACGTGATCGAGCCGTTCATGACGGCTCGTCGATGAATCTTCCAGCGGTACGTATCGGTTCCTTGGCGTTCGTCTTACAGACTCTGCCGCAGGAATCGCTGGACCTGCGGGCGGTGACTCCGTCCCGATGTGAGTCGCGTCCCGTCGCCCAGAATCAGCACGAAGTCGCCGCCGAACCACGGCTGGGCCTCGACGACGCGGTTGACGTTGACGAGCGTCGAGCGGTGGATGCGCAGGAAGCGTCCGGCGGCCAGGCGGCGCTCGAGGTTCGTGAGGGTGCCGCGCACCACGTG
>DASYXE010000119.1:0-7021 GCA_035935375.1 Gemmatimonadaceae bacterium
CGTCTCATCGAGACGTGCACCGCGCTCATCACCGAGGCCTACGAAGGACGCTCGACCGCCGCCGATCTCCTCGACGACGCCGAGCAGCGCGTGTTCCAGGTGAGCCAGCAGCGCGGGATGCAGGGGTTCACGCGCATCAAGGAGCTGATGTGGCCGACGATGGAGCGCATCGAAGCGCTGCAGCGCGGCGGCAAGACCATCACCGGCGTGCCGAGCGGTTTCACCGATCTCGACGAGATGACGTCGGGATTCCAGAACGCCGATCTCGTCATCGTCGCCGCGCGTCCGTCGATGGGCAAGACATCGTTAGTCCTGAACATCGCGCAGCACGCGGCCATCGAGAAGCACACGCCGGTGGCGCTCTTTTCGCTCGAGATGAGCAAGGAAGCGCTCGTCCAACGCATGCTCACGTCCGAGGCGCGGGTCGACGCCCAACGACTGCGCAAGGGCATGCTGCGCGACGACGACTTCACGCGCATGGCGCGCGCGGCGGGAACGCTGAGCGCCGCACCCATCTGGATCGATGACACGGCCGGCATTTCGCTGCTCGAGATTCGCTCGAAGGCGCGCCGGCTTCGCGCCGACGCGAAGATCGAAATGGTGATCGTCGACTACTTGCAGCTCATCGCGGGTCCGAGCTCCGAGAGTCGCCAGCAGGAGATCAGCGCGATCTCGCGGTCGCTCAAAGCGCTGGCCAAAGAGCTGAACGTGCCGGTGATCGCATTGTCGCAGCTGTCGCGCGCGCCCGAGCAGCGCGCGGGCGATCACCGGCCGCAGCTGTCCGACCTCCGTGAGTCGGGCGCGATCGAGCAGGACGCGGATCTCGTCATGTTCATCTACCGGCAGGAAGTGTACGACGGCCCAACGGACAAAGATGGCAACTCGCTCGAGGGTCGCGCCGAAGTGATCGTCGGCAAGCAGCGCAACGGGCCGATCGGATTCGTGAACCTGTTCTTCCACAAATCGTACACGCGATTCGAGAACTACAGCGCGCGACGGGACGGATAGTGGGCACGGCATCGACCGCCGACGTCGGCGTGATCATCGTCGCGGCCGGCACGGGCTCGCGCACCGGCAGCACGGAGCTGAAGCAGTTTCGATGGGTGGCCGGCAAGCCGATGCTGCTGCACAGCGTGCAGCGATGCATGGAACGCAGCGATGTCGCGGTCGTGATCGCGGTGCTGCCGCGGGCCTTCGCCGGCGATCCGCCGCCGTGGATCTTTCAATGCGACGTCGACCGGCTCCTCGTGTCCGCCGGCGGACGGGAGCGCGGCGACTCCGTGTTCGCTGGCCTAACGGACCTGCCGCCCGAAGTGCGCATCGTGGTGATCCACGATGCCGCGCGCCCGCTCGTGGATGCGGAGACGCTCGACCGCGTGATCGCCGTGGCGCGCACGGGATCGGGCGCGGTGGCCGGCGTGCCGGTGACCGACACGCTCAAGCGCGTCGGCGACGCCGATCGCGTGCTCGAAACCATCGACCGCACGCGACTCTGGCGCGCGCAAACGCCGCAGGCGTTTCCGCGCGACATGATCGAGCGCGCGTACGCGGATGCGCGACAACAGGGCGTTCGCGCCACCGACGACGCCGCGCTCTGCGAACGGTTAGGCATGACGGTCGCGATGGTGCGCGGCAGCGAGCGCGCGATGAAGATCACCGACGAGGCCGACTTCGCGCGCGTCGAGGCGCTGGCCCTCGGCACCCAATGACGGCGCCGCCGCTCGCTGTCCCGTTCTGGTCGCCGGCGGAAATCGAGCAGTCGATGACGGCGACCATCGCGCATCTGCGCGCGGGACGCGTGCTCGCATACCCCACCGAAACCGTGTACGGATTCGGCAGCGCCGTGGACGCCGAGTCGGTGAGCGCGCTCGTGCGCCTCAAGTCGCGACCGCCCGGCAAACCCTTCTTGATCCTCATCGCGTCCAGCGACATGGTCGCGCGCTACGACATCCAGCTCACCGGTTACGCGTCGCGGCTGGCCGCCCGGCATTGGCCCGGCCCGCTCACTCTGGTACTGCCCGGCGGCCAGCGCCGGTTGCCGGCGCGGCTGCGCGGACCCGAGGGCGGCATCGCCGTGCGCTGGACATCGCATCCGGCACTCGCTCGGTTGATCCTCACCTACGGCGACCCGATCACGTCGACGAGCGCGAATCGGCCCGGCGTGCCCCCGGCGATGACCTCGCGCGAGATCGAGCAGCAATGGTCCGATGCGATCGGCCGCGGCGTGCTCCGCGTTCTCGACGGTGGACGCCTCGTGCCCTCGGCGCCTTCGACAGTTGTAGATTGCATGGGACGACGCCCGCGCGTCATCCGGCCGGGTGCGATCTCCTCGGCGACTCTGCGTGAATCCGTGTCCGATTTGATCGGAGATTTGTGACGCCTCTGCGAGTGCTCTTCGTGTGCACGGGCAATACCTGTCGCAGCGCGATGGCCGAAGCCATTGCGCGGCGCATCGCGCAGGAGCGCGTGCTCACCGACATCGACTTCGGGAGCGCGGGGACCGCGGCCTGGGAAGGGGCACCCGCGTCCGATGGCGCGTTGCTCGTGTGTCTCGAGCGGCAGACCGATCTCTCGTCGCACCACGCGAGGCTGGTGACGCCGGAGTTGCTCGAGCAGTACGACCTGGTGCTGGCCATGGGCCCGCACCACGTCGAGCGGTTGGAATCGTTAGGCGCGCGCGGCAAGGCCCACCTCGTCACGACGTACGCCTCGCGCGGCGCCAGCGACCGGCCCATCGGCGATCCGTTCGGCGGCGAGTTGGAGCTGTATCGCGACACGTATGTCGAGCTCGACCGCGAGTTGCGCCTCGTCCTCGACCGCATCGACGCGGAGCGAACGCCGGGCGTGTCGTGACGGCGCACGACATCGGCGCGCTGGTGCTGCTCGGACACCCCGTGCGGCAGTCCATCTCCCCGGCGTTTCAGAACGCCGCCCTCCGGGCCGCCGGCATCCCGCTCACGTACGACGCGCTCGACGTCGAGCCCGGCGCGTTAGGCGACCGCGTCCGCGCGCTCGTCGCGCAGCGCGCCGCCGGCAACGTGACCATCCCGCACAAGGCCGCCCTCGCCGAGATGTGCGACATGCTCACGCCGGTCGCCCAGCGCGCCGGCGCCGTGAACACCTTCTGGGTGCAGCAGGGCGCGCTCGCAGGCGACAACACCGACGTCGCCGGCTTCGACCACCTCGCGCGCCGCGTCCTCGGCTCCATTCCGTTAGGCGCGCGCATCGCGGTCCTCGGCGCCGGCGGCGCCGCGGCCGCGGTGTGCGCCGCGGTCGAGCGATGGCCGGGCGCGCGCGTGACGCTCTGCAACCGCACCCCGTCGCGCGCCGAGACACTGGCCGCCCGGTTCCCGGTGGTCGATCGCGTCGCGGCCCGCCCCGCCGATGCCGTGCACGACTGCACCGTGGTCGTCAACGCCACACCAGCCGGTATGCTGGACGACGCGGCACCGGTGGACGTCGCGCTGGTGCCCGCTGCCGTCGGCGTCATCGACCTCGTGCACCGGACAGGCGAGACGAAGTGGGTGCGCGACGCCAAGGCGCGAGGGCTCCGCGCCGGCGACGGGCTCGCCATGCTCGTCGAGCAGGGTGCGCTCGCGTTCGAGCGGTGGTTCGGCATCGAGGCACCGCGCGACGTGATGTGGGACGCCGCGAGCGCTCCATGATCGCCACGTGGCGCACCGAAGGACTGCGACGCGCCGCGGCCGCGCTCGGCGAGCTCTTGCTCCCGCGCTCGTGCGTCGCGTGCGCCCGCCTCCTCGATCACGGCGACCGCGGACTCGTGTGCGGCCGGTGTTGGGCGCGCGTCCACGAACTGCCGTATCCGCGCTGCGAGCGCTGCGGCCACCCGCTCACGCGTCAACACTGCGCCTGGTGCGAGTTGCTGCCGCCGTACGTGCGCGCCGCACGATCGGTCTGTTGGATTCCGGGACACACCGCCGGCGCGATCGTTCACGCGCTCAAGTACGCCGGTTGGCGCGGCGTCGCCGAGCCGATGGCCGCGCGCATGGCGCGCCTGCCGTGGCCGGACGACGTCGTCGCAGAGCGGGCCGCATTCATCCCGGTTCCACTCGCGGCCATGCGACTGCGCGAGCGCGGCTACAATCAAAGCGCGTTGCTCGCCCGCGCGCTCGCCCTGCGATGCGACGTTCCCGTGCGCGAATCGTGTCTCGTCCGCACGCGCCGAACGGCGACGCAAACGCGGTTGACACCGGAGGAGAGGCGACACAACGTTTCGGGCGCGTTTGCGGTGCCCGTGTCCGAGCGGCACTCGATTCGCGGTGCGCATCTGGTGCTCGTCGATGACGTCGTCACCACGGGCGCCACACTCGGCGAGTGCGCTGCCACGCTGTTCGACGCGGGCGCCCGGATCATCAGCATCGTGACCTTTGGCCGTGCGCCGGCAATCGGCGATGCCGGCTGACCAACGGAGCAAAAACACGACATGACCATTCGCGTAGGCATCAACGGTTTCGGTCGGATCGGACGACAAGTCATCCGGGCGGCGGCGCAACGCGGTGACACCGACCTCGAGTTCGTCGCCATCAACGACCTCACCGACACCAAGACGCTGGCGCATCTCTTCAAGTACGACTCGGTGCATCGCACGTATCCCGGCGTCGTCACCGCCGGCGAGGGCTGCATTCACATCGACGGCCGCGAGATCAGAGTACTCGTCGAAAAAGATCCGGCCGCGCTGCCGTGGAAGCAGCTCGGCGTGAGCGTTGTGCTCGAGTCGACCGGCAAGTTCACCAACGCCGAGGATGCCAAGAAGCACATTACAGCCGGCGCGCGGAAGGTGATCATCTCGGCGCCGGCGAAGAAGGAAGACATCACGATCGTGATGGGCGTGAATCACGAGAAGTACGACGCGCGGCAGCACAACGTGATCTCGAACGCGTCGTGTACCACGAACTGTTTGGTGCCCATGGTCCGCGTACTGCTCGACAACTTCGGGCTGCGCCACGCGTCGATGACCACGATCCACAGCTACACGAACGACCAGAACGTGCTCGACCTGCCGCACAAGGACCTGCGCCGCGCGCGTGCGGCCGCCGTTTCGATGATTCCGACGACCACCGGCGCCGCGAAAGCGACGTCCCTGGTGATTCCGGAAGTGAAGGGCAAGATCGACGGCATCTCGGTGCGCGTGCCAACCGCCGACGTCTCGTTCACCGATCTCGTCGCCGAAGTCGAGCGCCCAACGACGATCGCCGACGTCAACGCGGCGTTCCGTAAGGCATCGGAGTCCGGCCCGCTCAAGGGTTTCCTCGCGTACAGCGACGAAGAGCTCGTATCAGCGGACTACATCGGGAATCCCTACTCCTGTATTCTGGACGCCAAGACCACCAACGTGATCGATGGCACACTCGTGAAGGCGACGGGTTGGTACGACAATGAGTGGGGCTACGCATCGCGCTGCGTCGATCTGCTCCGGTACGTCGGCGAGCGGCTGTGAGGCAGCACGTCGAACCGGCGGCTCGTCGCCGCGATCTCGTCGCACTCGTCATCCTCGCCGCGGGAGCGGCGATCGCGGTGTACGGCTATCTCGGGCTGCGCACCATGGCGTCGAAACCGATCGTGCGCGAAGCAGGGCACCAGGCGATCGAGCGCGCGATCTCGTACAACAACGTGGTCGTGGCGGGCTGGGTGATCATCGCCGTCGGCATCCTCGCCGTGGTGTGGTCGTTCGTGGCAAACCGCCGCACGACGCACACACCGCGCTGATGGCCAAGCGGACGATCAACGACCTCACGGACGAGGAGGTGCGCGGCAAGCGCGCACTCGTGCGGGTCGACTTCAACGTGCCGATGGACGACCGCGGCGCCGTCACCGACGATACGCGAATGCGCGCCGCGCTGCCGACCATCGAAGCGCTCTTTGTGCGCGGCGCGCGCGTGCTCGTACTCCTCTCGCACCTGGGGCGCCCGAAAGGCGTACCCGATCCGCGCTATTCGCTGGCTCCGGTTGCGCGGCACCTCGCCACGCTCACGACACGTCCGGTGCGATTCGTGTCCAACACCGTTGGGGCCGACGCCGTACAGGCCACGCAGCGTGCCGCGCCGGGCACGATCCTCCTCATGGAGAACACTAGATTCCTAACGGGCGAGGAGGAGAACGACAGTGCGCTCGCACAACAGATGGCCGAGCTCGGCGACTTCTATGTGAACGACGCATTCGGCTCGGCGCATCGCGCCCATGCGTCCACCGAGGGCGTGGCGCACCATCTGCATCCGGCCGTGGCCGGTCTGCTCATGGACACGGAGCTCCGCTTTCTGGGCGATGCGCTGGCCGATCCGCAGCGTCCGTTCGTCGCGATCCTGGGAGGCGCCAAGATTTCGGGGAAGATCGATGTGATCGACGCGCTCCTGCCCAAGGTCGATGCGCTGCTGGTGGGCGGCGCGATGGCGTGTACGTTCTTCCGCGCGATGGGCCTGGAGACGGGCACGTCGTTGGTCGAGCCGGATCGCGTCGACATGGCGAAGGCGCTCGTGTCGCGCGCCAAGGCGACGCTCGTCTTGCCTAACGATGCCGTCGTGGCGCCGTCGCTCGACGCGGGTGCGCGCGCGCACGCGGTGGCGCGGGACGCGATTCCCGCGGCCGAAGGCATGTTCGATGTGGGTCCCGGGACGTGCGAGGCGTTCGCCCAACGCATTATCGGCGCCCGCACCGTGGTGTGGAACGGACCGATGGGCGTGTTCGAGAAGCCGCCGTTCGATCGCGGCACGCGGGCGATCGCCGACGCGATGGCGCGCGCGACCGCCGCGGGTGCCACCACGATCGTTGGCGGCGGCGACTCCGCCGCCGCCGTGGATGCGATGCACCTCGCGAGCCGCATGACGCACGTCTCCACCGGCGGCGGCGCGTCGCTCGAGTTCCTCGAGGGAAGGGTTCTGCCCGGTGTAGCCGCGCTCGACGATCGGAGCAACTAGTGAGGTGCGGCAGAAATTATGACAGCGGAGATGAGGGAATGGGGAAGCGCTCGCTGGCGCTCGCTTGGGGAAGCGCTGCGCTGAGGGAA
>DASYXE010000120.1:0-8815 GCA_035935375.1 Gemmatimonadaceae bacterium
CTCGGCTTCGGCGGCGCGCTGCGCCTCCATCTCCTCGCGCGACGCCCCTTCGTCGGCGCGCCGCGGACCGCGGCGCGTCGGTGCGCCGCGAAGGGCCGTCATGGTCCGGGAGATATTCGCCGTCACCGCTTCCTGGTCGACGACGCCGCGCTTGCCCTTCTTGCGCTTGCCGCCGCGCTTTTCTTCGCGGCGCGAGGGTGCGCCGGTGGCCGCGCCGGGCGCCGCGGATGCGATGGGCCGCGGCGGGAACGGCGTGGACGACGCGACCGGCTTGGGCCGCGGTGGTCCGGGCACGACGGGACGCGGGCGCTGCCAATCGGCCGGCGGCTGCGGCGCCGAGGGCCGTTGGGCTGGCGCGGACGCCGGACCGGCGTGTGCGGGCGCGGGCTGATGATCGCCCGGCATGGAAGCGCGGCCGTGTTCGGCGGCGCCCGCATCCGGGAATGCGCGCGGCGGCGCGTGCCCGCCGCGTTGGGCATCGGCTGGCGTTAGGCGAGCGGCCGGCGCCAGGGGCTGCGGCGGCTCGAAGCCGCGCCGCGGCACGTCGACGTCATCGACGTGCGTGTGCGGCTCGTCCTCGATGTCGGTGGGCGCGCCACCGTTCGACCCCACCGCCGCCGCTTCCGCGGCCTCCGCGGCCGCCGCTTCGGCGGCCGCGATGTCCGCGGCGCGGCGGCGACGACGCTTGGCCGGCTCCGCCGACGAGGCCGGCTCGGGCTCGGGCGCCGGTGCCGCGGACGCCGTCGCACGGCGACGGCGTCCCGGCGCCGGCGCCGGCTTCTCCTGACGCGCGCGCTTCTCCCGCTCCCACCGGGCGCGCAATCTCGCCACCTGCTCGTCCGTCAACGGGCTCAGATGACTCCGCACCGGAACGTCCATGGACCGGAGCATGGTCATCAGGTCGTCGTTGGAAATTCCGAATTCGCCTGCCAGGTCGTGCACACGCAGCTTGATCAAAACACCCCTCCTCTTGTGCCCCCGCCGGGGGCCGATCTCGCGACGGCGCGAATGCCTCGCGCCAAATCACGATCTACAATGCCGACCGCCGCCGTCGTCTCGCGGCCGACCGCGGCGCCTAACGCCGCCGCGCTCGGACCTTCCACGATCGTCACACGCCGCGCCTTGAGCAGCGGAATCACCTTCGCCAGACTGTGGTGCGACGCGTCCGGCGCCACCACCACCAACGCCAACCCACCACGCCGCGCCGTCTCGCGCACGCGCTCCACCCCCACCACCGCGCTCCTCGCGCGGTGGCCCAGTCCCACGAGACCCGCCAGGCGGCGATTGCGCTCAGCGTCCGTCACGCCGCCGTTTCGCCCGAGCCGTCGGCGCCGCCCTCGGCGCCGTTGTCGCCGCCCTCCTCCGTGGTCAGCTCATCGATCATCGCCATGATCCGGTCCGCTTCCTCCGGCGCGATGCCCGGCAACCGCAGGAAATCTTCGCGCTCGAGATCGATGATGTCGTTGAGCGTCCGATAGCCAGCGTCCTCAAGCACGGCCACCGTGGCCGGTCCCAGTCCTTCGATTTCCGACAGCTTCACGTCGGCCGCTTCACTCTCTTCGGGCAGCGGCTGGAAGAGCGGCGCTTCGCCACCGCGCTCGAGCCACTCGCGGCTCGAGTACAGGTCGATCTTCCAACCCGTGAGCTCCGACGCCAGTCGAACATTCTGTCCGTTGCGGCCGATGGCCAGCGACAACTGATCTTCGTCGACGACAGCCTGGATCGCGCGGCCCGCCGGATCGCTGAACACGCGCGCGACACGCGCCGGCGCCAGCGCCATCTTCGCGAAGCGCTCGGGGTCGGACGACCACGGCACGATGTCGATTTTCTCTCCGCCTAACTCATTCACCACCGCCTGCACACGCGAGCCCTTGAGCCCAACGCACGCGCCCACCGGATCGATGGAGTCGTCGCGCGAAAACACGGCGATCTTCGTGCGGCTGCCCACCTCGCGCGCCACCGCGCGGATCTCGACGATGCCCTGCTGAATCTCCGGCACCTCGAGACGGAAGAGCGCTTTCACGAACAATCCGTCGGCGCGCGTGAGAATGAGCCGCGGACCCTTGGGCGTCTCCTCGATGCGCTTGAGCACCGCGCGCATCGGCTCGCCCTGATGATAGTGCTCGCGATGGTTCTGCTCGCGGTACGGCACGATGGCTTCGGCCTCACGGAACTTGTTGAGCATGATCACGAGCTTGCCGCGCTCGATCTGCTGCACCTCGCCGGAGAGCAGGTCGCCGACGCGTCCCGAGAACTCGTCGCGGATGCGGGTGCGCTCGCGCTCGCGGACGCGTTGGATGATACGCTGCTTCGCGGCTTGCGCGGCGGTGCGGCCGAATTCCGCGAAGTCGATGGGCTCCTCGAGCTGGTCGCCCGGCTCGAAGCCTTCGTCGTAGATGCGCGCCTCTTCCACCGAGATCTCGCGGCTCGGATCCGTCACGGCGTCGACAACGGATCGAAGGCGGATGATCCGGATCTCGCCCTTTGCTTCGTCGATCGAAACCTCCGCCTGCACCGTTGGGCCGTACTTCTTCGCGAGCGCGGCAAAGATGCCGTCCTGGAGCAGCGCGTGCAGCTCGGACCGATCGAGCTGCTTCGTGTTGCTCACCTCGCGGATCGCACTCAGGATGTCGTCGGAAGCCATCGCGACTGCCTCTCTCAATTACCAGTGAAACGCCAACCGCGCGTCCTTCACGTCGGTCAGCGCGACGCGCTGTTCGTGACCACGCTCGTCGCGGAGCACCACCACTTCCGCACCCGGCGCCCCATCGACGGCCAGGATTTCCACCTCCTCCCGGCCGTTGAGCGCGGGGCTCGACACACTCGCCCTGCGCCCCACGAACCGATGCCAGTCGGCTGCATGTCTCAACCGCCGCTCGAGACCCGGACTCGACACCTCGAGCGTGTACCGATCGCCCAACGAGCCGTCTTCGTCCAGCTGTGCTTCGACGGCGCGCGAGACGGCCGCACAATCGTCGACCGTCACCTTGCCACCGTCCAACCGATCGATCCGAACCTGCACTGTGGGACGCGAGCGTGTTCCGCCGACTCTCAGCTCGAACAACTCGAATCCGAGCGCTTCGACTCGGGTCGAAATCAACCGCTCCAACGCGTCAGTCTCGGTCATCGCAGGTCACAATAACAAAAAAATGTGGGGCGTCATCCCCACATTTCCGCCCGGCGCTCCAGGTGCCGGGGAACCGTAAGTAATTATAGAATTGGAGTTAAGCGGAGTCAAGCCGCGACTCGAGCGCCCCGGATGGCACTTCCAGCATTACGGGGCGATCCGCGGCGAGACAGTGCGCCTCAGGTCGGTTAAATCAGCTCAAACAGCTTATCAAAAGAGCAACTGCTCGAGAAGGATAACGAAAGGGAAACAAGGGATAAACGAAAGTGATCGTTCTGCGCGCGGGAGAGTGCGGTAGCTCAATGAGCAGATGCGCCTTTGTTGTTTAGCAAAACAACCAGTCACTATCCGTTAGGCGGCGCACTCCCCCTCGCGCAGAACGATCACTTTCGTTTATCCCTTGTTTCCCTTTCGTTATCCTTCTCGAGCAGTTTCGACGCCCCTCAGCGGACACCTGGAGCCACGATCACCGCGAGCATGCGTCCGCCGTCGCCGGCGCGGTGCGAGAAGAAGCGATCGTTGTCGCAGCGCGTGCAGTATTCGCTGATCGAGACGTGCGTGACGCCGGCCTCTTGCGCCTGGCGCGCGAGAATCGCGCGCAGATCGACGCACTTGGCCGCCGCCGCGCTCTCGCCGGTGAGTTGTTGGAACACGTCGGGACCGACCTCGTAGCACCGTCCGCAAATCGACGGACCCAAGTGCACGTACAGGTCCCGCGCAGCAAGCCCGGCGCGCACGAGCTCGGCCACACCGCGCTCGAGAATGTGCGCGGCAGTCCCGCGCCAACCAGCGTGCAGGAGCGCGCACGCGCCGCTCGGATGCGCGACGAACACGGGCACGCAGTCGGCCACGGTAATCGCGAGCGCGGTGCCCCGCTCGGGCGACACGTGCCCGTCGGCCGCGTCGGCCCGCAACCATCCCTCCCACGTTAGGCGGTGCACCAGCACACGGTTGCCGTGCACCTGGCGCGACGTGGCGAGGCGCGGCGCGTACGCATGCAGCGACTCGACCAGCGACCACCAGCGCCCCATCACGTCGCCAACGGGATCCCGCCCCGCCGTTCCGAAGGTGCCCGCATCGCGCGTCGTCGTGAACGCAACCACGCCGAGTGCGGCGAGGTCGGCCACGTCTTCGCGGGGAACGTCGAGGCTCACGACTTCGTGTCGTCCACTCGCGTGATCTTCGCGCCCAGTCCGCGCAGGCGCTCGTCGATGCGCTCGTAGCCGCGCTCGATCTGCCCAACGTTGTTGATCGTGCTCGTGCCGTCGGCGCACAGCGCAGCCAGCAGAATCGCCATGCCGGCGCGAATGTCGGGCGACTCGACGACCGCCCCGCGCAATCGCGAGGGTCCGGCGACGAGCGCGCGGTGTGGATCGCAGAGCACGATGCGCGCGCCCATCGCGATGAGCTTGTCGACGAAGAACATGCGCGACTCGAACATCTTCTCGTGCATCAACACGAGGCCGTTGCACTGTGTGGCCGCGACGATCGCGATCGACATGAGGTCCGCCGGGAACGCGGGCCACGGTTGGTCCTCGAGCTTGGGCACGTGTCCACCCAGATCGGGGCGAATCTCACGCGCCTGATTCGCGCGAATGAGCAGGGTGTCGCCCTCGCATTCGCACTCGATGCCCAAGCGCTCGAAGCCCATCCGAATGGCGCGCAGATGTTCGACTCCTGCCTGCTCCACACGCAGCTCGGAGTTGGTGACGGCCGCGAGTCCGATGAACGAGCCGACTTCGATGTGGTCCGGGCCGATCCGGTGCGTTGCTCCGCCCAACGAGCGGCCGCCTTCGATGGTCATGCAGTTGGTACCGATGCCGTCGATGCTCGCGCCGATCGCGACGAGAAACCGCGCGAGATCCTGCACGTGCGGCTCGCTGGCCGCGTTGCGAAGAATCGTCGTGCCCTGCGCCGCGGCTGCCGCCATGAGTGCGTTCTCGGTGCCCGTCACGCTCGGCTCATCGAGGAAGACATCGGCGCCGCGCAGTCCGCTCGTGCGCAGCTCGTACGAGTGGTCCACGTGATACGTCGCACCGAGCTGCTCGAACGCCAGAAAGTGCGTGTCGACGCGCCGTCGGCCAATCACGTCGCCGCCCGGAGGAGGAAGCGTGACCGCGCCGCACCGCGCGAGGAGCGGACCGGCGAGCAGAATCGATGCGCGGATGCGCGCCGAAAGGCGCGAGTCGAGAGCGGTGGCGCGGACTTCTCGCGCCTGGATGGCCAAAGTATTGCGAGCAGACCACGTGATGCTCACACCCAGCGTGCTCACGAGCTCCACCAACGTTTCCACGTCGCGGATCCGCGGCACGTTCTCGAGCGTGACCGGGTGTTCGGTGAGCAACGCCGCAGCGATGATCGGGAGCGCGGCGTTTTTGTTGCCGGATGGGCGGATGGTACCGCTCAGGGGACGAGAACCTTCGACGACGAATTGCATTGAGACGAGAGCGAGTGACGACGAGGGGCGGACGAGCCGCGAACAATGGACATCGCCGCGCGCGGAAGTCAAGCAACTGCTTGACACTCCGTCGCGCGAGGCCTACGCTACCCTGCTCACCCTGGTCTCGCCTATGCAGCTTCTCGTCGCCGTGATCAATCACGTAGAGCAGGTCGACGACATCCTGGCGGGATTCGTCGAGCTCGGCATCACGGGCGCGACCGTCGTGAACAGCGAAGGGATGGGGCACGTGCTGACGCAGGACGTTCCCATCTTTGCGGGCCTGCGGTCGTTGACGACGCGGTCGCGACCGAGCAACCAGATGCTCCTGAGCGTGATCGAGGAAGAGAAAGTGGACGCGGCGATCGTGCTCATTCAGGAGGTCTGCGGCAGCTTGACCGTGCCCGGCGCGGGCATCGTGTTCACGCTCCCGATCGAGCGCGTCGTGGGACTCGCCCCGGAGCTCGACGCGTAGCCGGTAGAGCGGACAAGAGCGTCGACACAGCCTGACACGGCACGGACGCTCGGCGAGAGAGCGCGGCTGGCAGACACGACATTCGGCATTCGAGCCATGGTCATGGTATTGAGCTTGCGGGAACCAATTGCAGTGGCGGCGTGGCTGGTGCAGGCCGCGGGCACGAGTGCGCTGCCCGATACGATCGTCACGAAGCAGGTCGCTCTCTCGACGGGTTTTCTCGGCACGGTCACCGACATCGCGACCATCGTGATCGCGATCGCGGTGATCATCCTGGTCGCCGTCTTGATTCCGGCGGCGTTGAGTGCGCGTCGGGCGTCGGAAAAGGCGATCGCTCTGATGGATCGGCTGGGCCGAGAGTTGTCCCCGCTCGTGGGACGCGCCAACACGATTTCCAACACCGTAGATTCCATCACGGGCACCGTGCGCGCGGATGTCGAGGAAGTAAGTCGCACCGTACGCTACGTTACGGAACGGGCCAGGCTCGGGGTGGAGGGCGTGGAGCAGCGCGTGGGCGAGTTGAACACGCTGCTGACGATCGCGCAGAACGAGCTCGAGCAGGCGGTGGTGTCCACCGCGGCCACATTGCAGGGCGTGCAAGCGGGAGTCTCTGCGTTAGGCGGAGCGCCATCGTCGCGCCCGCGCCGCGCCCGTCGTCACCGCGACGCGCGCGATCACGACCGCGACCATGATGAGGAGATGGATTATGACCATCGAGATGAAACACGGAATGCCGAGCGTGCTGCGCCGCGGCCGAAAATCCGGCGTGCTCCGGCGCCACAGGAGGAATGAGCCGTCGACGGACCTGCTGCTGGCGATCGGCGTGGGGCTCGCGTTGGGCGCGGGCATGGCACTCGTCGCGCGCGAGCGGGCGCGTCGCCGCCGCCCCATGGCACGGCTCGAGCGGTTTGCGCGCCGCGGCGTGAACGAAGCGCGGCGCCTGCGCGATCGCGGTACCAAGTGGGCAGTCGAGCACGGCGAAGCGTTGCGCGACGGCGTGCCCGTCTCCGAGATCGGCGATTCGGTGGCCGAGTACCTCGAAACCGCGCGCCAGTCCATCGACGACGCCGTGAACCGCGAGATCCGCGATTTGCGCAAGGCCATCCGTCGCGAGCGGAAACGCCTTGGCGTCTGAGCTCGTCATTCGCGGATGATGGTTTTCGTCGAGCTCGTCCGCACGTGGATCCGGTGCGCCGTTAGACGTCCGCCGGCGTGGCTGCTGATCGCGTCGGGCGCCGCTGTTGTCGTGCTCGGTCTCGCGTTCGTGCCCGAGGCGAGCTACGCCTGGACGCCGGGAACGCACGTGTTCCTCGGCCAGGCCGTGCTCGGCGCACTCGAGCAGTTGCCCGTTGCCGTCGCGGACACGCTGCGCGCGTTTCCGTACGAGTTCCTCTACGGATCGATTGCCGCCGACACGAGCATCGCCAAGAAGTATGCGCCCGTTGGGCGGCACTGCCACTCGTGGACGGTGGGCTTCGAGATCTTCGATCGCGCGAGCGACGAGGCGCTGCGCAGTTTCGGTATGGGCTACCTCGCGCACCTCGCGGCCGACACGGTGGCGCACAACTACTTCGTGCCGCGCTACCTGATCATCGCGTCGCGCACCACCGGGTTAGGCCACAGCTACTGGGAGAGCCGGTTCGAGACGCATCTCGGCCCCGCGTATCCGCGGCAGGCGCGCGAGCTCATCGTGCGCGACCATTCGCCGGCCGACGCGCACCTCGATCGCATTCTCAGTCCCACGATTTTCAGCACGCAGACCAACCGGCGGATCTTCCGCGGCATGGTGTACGTGACCGATACCGAATCGTGGCAGCGCATCTTCCAGCTCGCGGCGGAGAACAGTCGGTGGGATCTCGGCACGCCCGACGTGGTGCGGTACATGGAGCGCAGCTACGACTACGTCATCGACTTGCTGAGCCGGCTCGATCACTCCGAGCCGTACGCGCTCGACCCATCGGGCGACGAGGCGCTGCGTCTGGCGAAGCAGGTGCGGCGACAGGCGCGGTTGAGCCGCGTGGAATTCCACGTGGCCGAAGAAGCCAATCGCACTTTCGGGATGCCGGACACGACGCTGGACTACGCGTCGCGCTTGAGCGCGCCGCTCTATCCGCCGGCGCGCTCGGACACCAACTGATTGACGCGGCGCGGGTCGGCGCGCCCCTTGGACTTCTTCATCACCAGCCCGACCAACACGCCTAACAACTTCGTCTCGCCGGCGCGGAACCGGCCCGCTTCGGCGGGATGCTCGGCGAGCACTTCATCCACCCAGCGCGTGAGCTCGTCGGCATCGCGCACCTGCACGAGTCCCTCGCGCTCGGCCACGCGGTCGGGCGCGTCGCCGGTTTCGACCATCGCCGCGAACACGCGCTTGGCCGCCGAGTGGCTGACGATGCCGTCGCGCACCAGGTCGAGCAGGCGCGCGAGCGATGCGGGTGCGACGCGGAAGCGCTCGATCGACGCGTTGGACGTGTTGAGCGTGGCGAGCACCTCACCCATCACCCAATTCGCCGCCGCCTTCGCGTCGCCGTGGGCTTTCGCCGCCGCCTCGAAGGAATCGGCGAGCGCGGGAGTCGCCGTGAGGACGCCCACGTCGGCGCCGGCGAGGCCGTACTCACGGGCAAAGCGATCGCGCCGCGCACGCGGCAGCTCGGGCAACTCGCGTCGCACCTCGTCGATCCAGTGCGGGTCGAGGACGAGCGGCGGCAAATCGGGCTCCGGGAAATAGCGGTAGTCGTGGCTCGCTTCCTTGGAGCGCGCCGGGCGGACTTCGTTG
>DASYXE010000121.1:0-2403 GCA_035935375.1 Gemmatimonadaceae bacterium
CGTCGTCTGCTTCATCGGTTCGTCTCCTCCCGTGTGCCTAACGATCGGGCTCAGAGCGCGAAGATCCACACGATGCCGCCCTGGCTCGTGTGCCTCGCCAGATCTTTCGCGAAATCCGCCGGTGGACGGACGTCGGCTGGATCGTCCGAGCGCACATCGCCGGCGAGCAGGAACCAGTCGCCGCCGATGCCGGCATACACGGCCAGGTACTGTTTGCCGTCCGGTCCGCGATACGTGATCGGATTGCCGACGACACCCGATCCAACCTTGAAGCTCCAGAGAATCTTTCCCGTCCGCGCGTCGGCGGCGCGGAGATACCCGTCGAGCGTGCCGTAGAACACCACGTCGCCCGCCGTCGCCACGACCCCGCTCCACACGGGATAGCGCTCCTTGATCTCCCACACCTTCCGCCCAACGGACGCGTCCCACGCCTCGAACGCGCCCATGTAGCCGCCGGGGCCGGCGTAGTACGGCGAGTTGGCGCCGATGTACGGCGTGCCGCGGATGTGTGCGGCGGGAACGGCCTGGTAGTCCATGCACATATTGCTGGTCGACACGTAAAACAGGTGCGTGCGCGGCGAGTACGCCACCGGCGAGTTCGGACTCTTGCCGCCTTCCAGCGTTGGGCAGATGTCTTTCACGTTGCCGCGCGACGCGCCCGTGAGCTTGCTCGAGTCGACGACGGGACGGCCCGTCTGGAGATCGATCTGCTTCGCCCAGTTCTCGTCGACGAACGGTTGGGCGACGAGAACCTGGCCGGTCGCACGATCGATCGTGTAGGCGAATCCGTTCTTGTCGAAGTGGACGAGCACCTTGCGCATCGTGCCGTCGATCCGCAGGTCGGCGAGCACCATTTCGGCGGTGGCATCGAAGTCCCAACTATCGTGCGGTGTGAACTGGTACGCCCACACGAGCGATCCGTCTTCGGGGCGTCGCGCCATGACGCTCGTCGTCCACTTGTTGTCTCCCGCGCGCTGCTCGGGATTGTACGGCGACGGGTTGCCGGTGCCGTAATACACGAGGTCGAGCGTCGAGTCATACGACATCCAGCCCCACACGGGCGCGCCTCCCGTTTCCCAGGCGTTCTTGGGCCAGGTCGAGACGCCGAGGTTCGCGGTGTGATCGTAGAACGGTTTGAACTGGCCGGGCTTGGCGAGGAGCTCGCTGTCGGGTCCGATGTTGTATCCGGTCCAGGCGACGTGGCCGGTTTGCAGGTCGAGTCCCTTGACCCAGCCGTGGATGCCGAACTCGCCGCCCGACGCCCCGACGAGCACGCGATTTTTGACGACGAACGGCGCCATGGGTGTCGTTTCTCCGTTGGACACGTCGGCGATGGTCGTCTCCCACAGTTGCTTGCCGGTGGCGGCGTCGACGGCGACGGTGTGTCCGTCGAGCAGATTGTACACGATCTTTCCATCCGCGTAGAACGCGCCGCGATTCACCGCGTCGCAGCAGGCGACGCCCACTGCGTTAGGCGACACGTCCGGGCGGTATTTCCACTCGAGCGGATAGTCGGGCTTCGAGAGGTCGAACGCGTAGAGCGTGTTCGGGTAGGGCGTGACGACGTACATGGTGTGGTGCACGACGAGCGGCTGTCCTTCGTGTCCGCCGAGCACGCCGGTGGAAAACGTCCACACGGGATGCAGGTGCGCCGCGTTCGCGGGCGTGATCTGCGACAGGTCGCTGTAGCGGGTGGACGCGTAGTCCTTGCCCGGCATGGTCCATTCGCCGTCGTCCGGCGGTTGGGCGCTGGCGACGCGCGCCCTGGCGTCGCCGCCGGGCGTGAGCGCGATCGCGGCCCAGATCACCAGCGCCGTGACGCAGGCGGCGCCCACGGTTGTAGTCGTGAGATGGAATCTCGTCATACGCTCCTCGGAGCATACGAGGTCATCATGCGGTTCGGAGCACCCCGCACGGGCGCCTCCGTAGCGGTCACCACATCATTGTAATCACACCGGGCGGCGCGCGATTCGACAAAATTGCTCTCTTTGTCGGACGCGGGCGAGCCGCGCGCTCGCGGCGCACGGCCGCTATCTTGAGCCCTCTCCACACCGCACGACGGGAACGCACTCATGACTCGCCGGCATCACTCGTATCGCATGCATCTCGCCGCCTCGTTGCTCGCCGCGGCGGCGCCGTCGCTCCATGCCCAACACACGCCGCCCGCCGCCGCTGCACGGTGGTGGCACGACATCACCGTCATTGCCGACGACAGCATGCACGGCCAACGCACCGGGACTGCCGACTATCTCGAGGCCGCTCACTACGTGGCGAGCCAGTTTCAGTCGGCGGGACTCGCTCCGGGCGGCACCGACGGATACTTCCAGACCGTGCACCTCGCCGAGGCGCGTGTGGCGCCCGAGAGCTCGAGCGTGGTGCTCGAATCGGGGGGTGCGAGCGACA
>DASYXE010000122.1:0-4913 GCA_035935375.1 Gemmatimonadaceae bacterium
GTGCCGATCGCGAATACGGCGAACGTCGGTCGCCTAACGAGCGCACGGAACGCGTAGCGGGCATCCTGTGACAACATGTCGCGCACCTCGACGTGGGGCTGCCAGCGGCCTCTCACATCGTTGGACGGTGCGCAGGACTCGAACGCTTACTCCGCGAGTAGACGGCGCATGAATTTCTAGCCAGGGAAGCGGGAAGCGCTCGCTTCCCCCAGGCGAGCGATAGCGAGCGGTTCCCTCTTCCCTGGCTGCCTGCGATCAGAAACTCAGACGCAGTTCTACTAGAGGCTCCAGCCGGCTCGGTATTCGGTCCGCACGTATTCCTCGGGGACCTTCGCGTTCGTCACTTCGCCCGTCTCCGGATTCAGATCGAGGGGCTGGTTCATGCGGATGGCGAGGTTGCCGAGAAGCACCATCTGTGTGAGTGGTCCGGCGTGACCGGCGAAATTGGAACCGGCCGCCGGGCCGCCTTTGCACGCGCGAATCCATTCCTGGTACACGCCGGGCGTTCGCGGATACTTCTCCGGCGGGGGATGCGCCGTGAATTCCGCTTGACGCTTGGGGTCGAGTAGGCGCACGGCGTCGCCGTAGCAATCGGCGAGCAGCTTGCCGTCGGTGCCGATCCAGAGCTGCGTCCCGACATCGGCGTAGCCGGGCCAGTCGAATTCCGGTGCGAGCTCGACGGGCCGCGCTTCGGCCAGGCCGCCGTCGTGCCACACGACCCGCACGGGTGCGCGCCCGCCGCGGGCGCCGAACTCGTACACGATGCGGGACAGCTTCGGTGCCGTTTCCGGATACAGCTTCGTGGTCTCGGCCTCGATGTGCGCCGGAAAGCCGAGGCCTAACGTCCAGAATGCGGCGTCCATCGCGTGGGCGGCGATGTCGCCTAACGCACCGCAACCGAAGTCCCACCAGCCGCGCCAGGTGAACGGCGCGTACGCCGGGTGGTAGGGACGCGCCGGCGCCGGCCCGAGCCACAGATTCCAGTCGAGCCACGGCGGCACCTCGTACGCCTCGAGCGGGCGCTCCAATCCCTGCGGCCAGATGGGCCGGTCGGTCCAGTAGTGCACTTCCCGCACGGTGCCGATCGCACCGGCTTCGACCAATTCGCGAATCAGCCGCGTGCCTGCGCCCGCGTGGCCCTGGTTGCCCATCTGCGTAGCGACCTTGGTGCGCGCGGCAGTGTCCATCATCGCTTTGACTTCGCCGAGCGTACGGGCGAGCGGCTTCTGACAGAAGACGTGCTTGCCGTGCTTCATCGCGAGCATCGCGGCAGCGGCGTGCGAGTGATCGGGGATCGTGACCGTGACCGCGTCGATGTTCCTGGCTTCCTTGTCCAGCATCTCGCGGTAGTCGCGATACTGTTTGGCCTTGGGGAACCGGCGGAACGACGTTTCCGCGCTGTGGAGATCGACGTCGCAGAGTGCGTAAATGTTCTCGGTGCTCACGCCCTGCACATCGCTCTCGCCTTTTCCGCCGACGCCGATGCACGCGATGTTGAGCGTGTCGCTCGGCGCGCGATAGCCGCGGCCGAGGACGTGGCGTGGCACGATGGTGAAGGCGGCGCCGGCGAGTGCGACGTCGCCCAGGAACTCGCGGCGGGATACGGGGTCGCGGGACATGGGATGCGTCGCGTTAGGCCGCCATGGCGGCTGCCGGTTTCGGCTCTTCGGTCTGCGCGCGCGGGCGGAAGAGGAGCGCGAACAGCAGGAAGATCACGGCCGCGCCGCACGCGGGCACGAGCCACACGGATCGCCAATCGTGCGCGCCGCCCGGGAGACGGTACCTGTCCACGACGGGTCCCGAGAGAAGCGACCCGATGAAGAGGCCCACGCCCTGCGTGATGAAGGCGAGGAACCCCTGCGCCGCCGCGCGGATCGACACGGTCGCGCGCTGGTCGACGTAGATCTGTCCGGTCACGAAGAAGAAGTCGTAGCACACGCCGTGGAGAATGATGCCGGCGTACAGCATCCACACGTTGACGGTCACGTTGCCGAACGCGAACAGCAGATAGCGCACGGCCCACGCCGCCATGCCTAACAGCAGAATTCGTTTCACGCCCAACCGTGACAGCGCCCACGGCAGGAGCAGCATGAACCCGATCTCGAAGAACTGGCCCAACGTCATCTTGGCCGCCGCGTCCTGGAGGCCGATTTCGTTCAGGAACGGATTCGTGAACGTGTAGTAGAACTGGAGCGGGATGCAGAGGAGGAACGAGCCCAGGATGAAGATCGCGAACGCGTTGTCCTTGAGCAGGGAAAGCGCGTCGAGTCCCAACACATCGCGCACGGTGATCTGCTTGCCCGCCGCGTGCGGCGGCGTGTGCGGCAGCGCAAACGAGAACACGCCTAACACAATCGACGCGGCCGCCGCCAACTGGAGCGGCACCGCGGTCGCCTCGAGCTTGAGGATGCCGACGATCAGACCGGCCACGATCCAGCCGATGGTGCCCAACACGCGCACGAGCGGGAACTCGCGCGTCGGATCGGTCATGTGATCGAACGAAATCGAGTTGGTGAGCGCCAGCGTCGGCATGTAGCATAGCGCGTACACGATCAGCACGGCGTAAAACGCACCGAACGCGTGCATCGTCGACGCAATCCAGAGTACGATGCCGCCCACGATGTGCAGCAGCGCGAGAATTTTCTCCGTGGCGAAGAACCGGTCGGCCACCATGCCGACGAAGAAGGGTGAGATCATCGCCGCGATGGCCGTCGCGCCGTAGGCCAGCCCGACCTGCGTGCCGTCGAACTTGAGCGAGGTCCCCAGGTACGTGCCCATGGTGACGAACCACGCGCCCCAGACGAAGTACTCGAGGAACATCATCGTCGAGAGCTTGGCGCGAACCGCGGTCATGTCCGGTCTCCAGTGGA
Organism: Gemmatimonadaceae bacterium; assembly: GCA_035935375.1. GTDB lineage: Bacteria > Gemmatimonadota > Gemmatimonadetes > Gemmatimonadales > Gemmatimonadaceae > JADGGM01. The sequence continues at coordinate 2,871 of DASYXE010000122.1, forward strand.
TGGACGGCGCGCGAGAAGATACCGCGCGCGCCGGACGCAGCAAGGTGAGGCGCCTCTACCGCAGGCCGGGCGCCGCGCGCATGGTTCGCATATGACGACGCGCCTCTACTACTCCGATTCCTATCTCGCCGAATTCGACGCGCGCGTGGTGGACCGCGCCGAAGGCGGGCGCCGCGTGTACCTCGAGCGCACGGCCTTCTACCCGACGTCGGGCGGTCAACCAAACGACACCGGTATGCTTGGCGGCGCAGCCGTTCGCGACGTGATCGATGAAGGCGAGCGCATCGCGCACGTGCTCGATGCGCCCGTGAACGACGACACCGTGACGGGCCGCATCGATTGGCCGCGCCGATTCGATCACATGCAGCAGCACACGGGACAGCATCTGTTGTCCGCGGTGGTTGCGGATCTCTTCGGTTGGGCGACGGTGAGCGTGCACTTCGGCGCCGAGGTATCGACGCTCGATGTCGATGTGCCGACCGTCTCGCCCGACCAGGTCGCGCGCGCCGAGCGCCGCGCGAACGAGATCGTGTTCGAGAATCGGCCGGTGGCGGTGTCGTACGAGGAGGCCGCGCAGGCATCGGGGCTGCGTAAGGCATCGGCGCGCGACGGCACACTTCGGATCGTGAGCATCGCCGATCTGGATCGCAGCGCCTGCGGCGGAACGCACGTGCGGGCGACCGGCGAAATCGGGCCGATCGTGATCGGTAAAGTCGACAAGGTGCGACAGTCGGCGCGGCTCGAGTTCGCGTGCGGCATGCGCGCCGTCGAGCGTGCGCGCGCCGATCACGATACGCTCGCGCGGTTGGCGCAATCGTTGTCGGCGGCGCCGAACGAAGTGGCGGACCTGGTAGCGCGGCAGAGCACGCGGCTCAGGGACGCCGACGCGCGGTTGCGTGCGCTCGAGACCGAGCTCGCGGCGCGCATCGCGCGTGAGCGATACGACACGGTGCAGGCCGACGGGGCCGGCGTCCGGCTCGTGGTCGAGCGGCGTGCGTCGGGCTCGCTCGACGAGCTCCGCCCGCTCGCGCTCGCCACGGCCTCGCTGCCGCGCGCGGTGTTCGTCGGTGCGGTGGAGTCGCCGGCATCCCTGCTGGTCGCGGCGTCGGACGATTCGGGATTCGACGCCGGTCGCGCGATCAAGGCCGCGCTTGCCGACGCCGGGGGACGCGGCGGCGGTTCGGCGCGACTGGCACAGGGCACGCTGCCCTCGCGCGAGGCGCTGGACCGCGCGCTCGGGTCGATCGGCGGAGTCCGTTAGGCGCGGGGGCGCGCGGCGGATGGCACGTCCCGTGAAGGATGTTCGTGGCTCGCGTTCACTTTCTGCAGGAGGCAGCTATGAAAATCGGCATCATTGGCGCGGGGCACATCGGGGGCAATCTGGCGCGGCGGCTCACGGCCGTCGGCCACGACGTTTCGATCGCGAATTCGCGCGGGCCCGAGACGCTGCGTGACGTCGCATCGAAAACGGGGGCGAAGCCCGTGGACGTAGCAGACGCCGCTCGCGACAAAGACCTCGTGATCGTGACGATTCCGGAGAAGGGCGTGACGGATCTGCCGAAGGATCTCTTCGCTTCGACGAACACGAGCACGGTAGTCGTGGACACGGGCAACTACTATCCGAAGCGCGACGGCAAGATCACGCCGATCGAAGACGGGACGACCGAGAGCCGCTGGGTGTCGGAGCAGTTGGGGCGGCCGGTGGTGAAGGCCTTCAACACGATCTACGCGCACAACATCGTGGATCGCCCGCGGTCGAAGGGCGACGAGAAGCGGCTCGCGCTGCCGGTCGCGGGCGACGACACGCACGCCAAGCAGGTGGTGATGCGCGTGATCGACGAGATTGGATTCGACAGCGTGGACGCCGGCAGTCTGGACGATTCGTGGCGGCAGCAACCGGGCACGCCGGTATACGGCGCGGAGCTGAGCGCGAGCGGCGTCACGCGGGCGCTGGCCGACGCACACCACGAGCGGCCGAAGGAATTTCGCGCCTAACGGAGCTGCGGTGATGGTCACGGCGTACCGTCGCGTACGCCGTGACGC
>DASYXE010000123.1:0-1564 GCA_035935375.1 Gemmatimonadaceae bacterium
GATCGCGACGCGTTCTGGCAGCGTCAGGCGTTTGCGCCGTACCTGACCCGCGTGACGGTGCCGACCTTGAACGTGGCGGGATGGTGGGACCAGGAGGATTTCTACGGCCCGATGAAGATCTACGAGCTGCTCGAGCAGCACGACGCCGCCCGGCAGAACTACGTGGTCGCCGGCCCGTGGAACCACGGCGGATGGGCGCGCGGGAAGGGAGACCGGCTCGGCGCGATCGAGTTCGGCAGTGACACGAGCGCGTACTACCGCGAACACATTCAGGCGCCGTGGTTCGCCTACTGGCTGAAGGATCGGGGCGAGCTGCCGGTGAAGGAAGCGCTGATGTTCGAGACGGGATCGAACCAGTGGCGGCAGTACGACGCGTGGCCGCCGCGCGAGGGCGTCACGCCGAAGGCCCTGTACTTCCGCGAGGATGGACGGCTGTCGTTCGAGAAGCCCGTTGCAACCGGCGCGCGCGCGTACGACAGCTACGTGTCGGACCCGGCGCACCCTGTGCCGTACCGGCACCGTCCTATCGGGCCGACGTATCCAGGAGGCGGATGGCCGACGTGGCTGGTCGAGGATCAACGGTTCGTCGACCAGCGGCCGGACGTCGTCAGCTGGGAAACCGATCCGCTTCCGACTGATCTGGTCGTCGCCGGCGACATCGCTGCGCACCTGTTCGCGTCGACGACCGGCACCGACAGCGACTGGGTCGTGAAGCTCATCGACGTGTACCCCGAGGAGTACGCGGCGGATCCGAAGATGGCTGGCTATCAGCTGATGATCGCGGACGAGGTGTTTCGCGGAAAGTTTCGGAAGAGCTTCGTGAAGCCCGAACCGATTGTCGCGAACCAGGTGACGCCGTACACGATCGATCTGCACACCAACGATCACGCGTTCCTGAAAGGGCATCGGGTGATGGTGCAGGTGCAGAGCAGCTGGTTTCCGATCATCGATCGCAATCCGCAGACCTTCGTGCCGAACATCTTCAATGCGACCGCCGCGGACTATCGCTCCGCCACCCAGCGCGTGTTCCGCTCGGCGGCGTACCCGTCGCATGTGATGCTGCCGGTGGTCGCGCGGCCCACCGCGCCGGGAGGGCGGTGACTCGACCCCGCCTCGCCCGCGTTGTCGTCACACTTGCCTGCGCGACCGTCGCGTTCGGCATGACGGCGGCCGCTCGCGCACCGCGAGCGCGGTTCGTGCTCGGTGTGCTCCGGCGCGACGGCATCGTCATTCCGTTCGCGACCTTCGACGGCAAGGACTGGCGGACCGACTGGCCGGCGCCACGGGATCACGTGGACGTGCCGATCGACATCGCGAGCGTGCCGAAGGACTGGTGGTGACATCGAGGCGAGCCGCACGCACCCCGATCCCGACGGCGGCACGGCGTGCGGCGCGGTGACGTTCGGCGGCGGCTGGTTCGCGCGGGAGGGCTCCGGCGAGTTGATCTCGCTTGGCTTCGACGCGTCGATCGTGAAATGCGATCGGTACGGCCTGGCCTACATGTTGCCGCTCGGCGTCGTCCGCGCGAACGGCCGGCTCTTCTGGGTCGCGCAGTGGTCGGGCT
>DASYXE010000124.1:0-3196 GCA_035935375.1 Gemmatimonadaceae bacterium
CTGATAAGCGACTCGAAGTCGCTCGATGCGAGAGCCTCGTCGAACACGACCGCCGCAACCGGCCGCCTCGAATCCGGAGGTCCACGTGAGTCATCTCCGTTGGGCAGCGCTGCTCGTGGTGTGCGCTCCCGCCGGCGCCCAACGCGGTGCGCTTCACACGGCGCACCGGCTCGGCACGGTGGACTTCCCGATCAGCTGCTCCAAGGCTGCCCAACGCGAGTTCAACACCGGCGTCGCGTTGCTGCACAACATGACGTACGGCGAGGCTCGTCAGACGTTCGAAAAAGTCGCGACCATTGATCCGAGCTGCGCCATGGCGCACTGGGGCATCGCCATGACGCTCTTCCAGCCGCTCTGGCCGACGCGCCCGGGGCCACCGGCTTTGCAGCGCGGTTGGGAAGAATCGCAGCGCGCCGATTCGCTCGCGCCGCATACGGAGCGCGAGCGTTCGTTCATCACGTCGGCGGCGGCGTTCTTCGCCGATCCATCATCGACCGATTACTGGCTTCGCATCCACCGGTGGGAAGCGGCCGAGCACCAGACGTTCGTCGCCAATCCCGACGACCCGGATGCCGCCGCGTTCTATGCGTTGGCGCTGCTCGCTTCGGCTCCATCGAATGCATCCCCGCGTACGAACGCCGATAGCGCGGCGGCGATTCTGCTGCGCGTGTACGCGACGCACCCGGACCATCCGGGCGCGATGCACTATCTGATTCACGCCGACGACGTACCCGGCCGGGAACACGAATCGTTAGACATTACCGCGAAATACGCCGTGACGGCGCCGGAGAATGCGCACGCGCTCCACATGCCGACGCACATCTACACGCGACTCGGCGATTGGGACCGCGTGATTCACGGCAATCTGATGTCGGAGGCCGCGGCGCTTCGGCAGCCGGCCGGCGAGCACGGCGAGCTCATCTCCGATGAGTACCCGCACGCCGTCGAGTACCTCGTCTACGCCTACCTGCAGGCGGGCGCGGACGACGACGCGGAGCGCGAAACGCAGCGACTCCGGTCGACCGCTCGCATCGAACCCACGTTCAAGACGGCGTTTCATCTCGCGTCGTGCGAGGCGCGGTATGCGCTCGAGCGGCGAGCATGGAGCGAGGCTGCCGCCATCGTTCCGCGCCGGCCCGAGGTCGTCGACTGGGACCGGTTCGCGTGGCCCGAGGCCATTTCGCAGTTCGCACGCGGGGTAGGCGCGGCCCGCGGCGGCGGACTCGACACCGCCCGCGAGTCGCTCGAGCGGCTCCGACACCTCGAAGAGGCCAGCGGCCGCACAGGCGAGGAGTTGTTCACGCGCAACATTCGGATGCTCCGGCTCGAGCTGTCGGCGTGGCTCGCGCATCGGGCCGGCGAGGAGGACAGCAGCATCGCGCAACTGCAACAAGCGGCGGCGCTCGAGATGTCGACGCCGAAGCACGCCGTGACGCCCGCGCCCACGTTGCCGGCGTACGAGTTGCTCGGCGACCTACACCTGGACCAGCAACGTCCCGCGGATGCGCTGGCCGCGTATCGCCGGTCGCTCGAGCTGTATCCGCGCCGGTTCAACAGCCTGTTAGGCGAAGCGCGCGCCGCCCGGGCACTCGGCGACTCCACATCGGCGCAGGCGGCGTATCTGGCGCTGCTCGATGTCGCGCGCCACGGCTCGCGCCGACCGGGGCTCGATGAGGCGCGGAAATACGTCGCGCCTCGATCGGGCGCGCGCCCGCATCGCTGACGCCAATTCACCCCGGACATCCCCTCGTGCGCGTATCGTTCGTCATGCTCGCCATGCTCGTGTCCACCAACGCGGCCGCGCAGGCGGCCACGACGACATCGCTCGAAGACGAGCGCCTGCGCACCGATTGGGCGGACCTGCGGCGATACCACGACGAGAGCGCGCGCCTCGGGCCGCCCGCACCGGGCGAGCAGCGCGTGGTGTTCATGGGCAATTCGATCACCGAGCAATGGCAGACGTTGGACAGCGCGTTCTTTGCCGGGCGCTCGTACGTCAATCGCGGCATCAGCGGCCAGACGACACCGCAGATGCTCGTGCGGTTCCGGCAGGACGTGATCGACCTGCACCCGTCCGCGGTCGTTCTGTTAGGCGGCATCAACGACATCGCCGAGAACACGGGACCGACCACGCTCGAGGCGATCTTCGGGAACCTCCTGTCGATGGCGGAGCTGGCGAAAGCCAATGGCATCGCGGTCGTGCTCTGCTCCGTGCTCCCCGCATCCGATTTTACGTGGCACCACGGACTCGAACCCGGCCCAAAGATCGCCGCGCTGAACGCGATGATCCGTCACTATGCCGACGCGAATCACCTCGTGTTCGTCGACTATTACCCGGCGCTGGTCGATGGGCGCGGCGGGTTGAAATCGGAATTCACGACGGACGGCGTGCACCCGAATCTCGCCGGCTATCGCACGATGGAGCCGATGGCGCAGAGCGGCATCCTGGCGGCGCTGTCGGCGGCGACTCGCGTCGGCCAGTGAGTCCTGCCTAACGCACCAGTCAGCGGCCGAAGACGGCCATTGCGGCCTGGAACCGCGCGAACCGTCTCGCGCCCGATGGCACGCGCCGGGACTCGACCGGACCGGCGTTGTCGGCGAACAGGCAGTCGCCGTCGGTGCCGAAGATGAGCGTCTCCGGCCGATCCTCGCTCGAAAACTCGAGCGCCACGATCACGAACTGCCCACGCGACCGGACCATGGCCGTCCCGCTGTCCCAATGCGCCGGGACCGGCCGGTACACCGCGAACGGGTGTGGCTTGCCGTCGCGTGGCATCGCCAGCAGCACGGGCGCCAACAGCTCGTCCATGGCGTAGTCGGCGATGCCCCACGCGGTGTCGGCGGGTACGGCGATCGACGTATCGGGTTGGCCCTGCCTAACGAACAGGAGCGAGCGGTCGCGCACGGTGATCGCCTGCGTTCGAAGTCCGCCCGCGTCGGCCCACGTCGCGTGGTAGTCCGTGACGCGCGGTCCGGTCACACCCACGGAGGCCACACCGACCATGCCGTCGTTTCGCGTCAGCGACGCGGTGATGCTCGAGCGACCGCGCGCCGTGGTGTGCAGCAGGACGAGCGTCTTGCGCTGCATGTCGAACGTGATCGACGTGTCGGCGCCCGGGAGCGGCTCCAACAGGAACCGAGTGGCTGGCGTGTTGGACATCGACATGAACTCGGCTGACTCGAGCCCTGCCGGTAC
>DASYXE010000125.1:0-2242 GCA_035935375.1 Gemmatimonadaceae bacterium
CGGCGCTGGCGCCGGTCGTGCGCGCGACGGTGCACCAGTTCGATCCGACGATGTCGGTGGCCGAAGTGCAGCCGATGGAGGCGTTCGTCGATCAGGCCGTGGCGCCCACCAAGTTCGCGCTCGCGCTGATCGGCACGTTCGCCGGCATCGCGATCGTGCTGGCCGCGGTCGGATTGTATGGCGTGTTGTCGACCGTGGTGCGTCAGCGCACGGCGGAGATCGGGATGCGCATGGCGTTCGGCGCGCCCAGTCAGAGCATCTTCGGATTGGTGATCGCGCAGGGCGTGCGCCTGAGCGCGATCGGGATCGTGCTCGGACTCGTGGCGGCGGTGCTGCTCACACGCGCGATGTCGACGATGCTCGTGGGCGTTCGCCCAACGGATCCGCTGACGTACGCCGCGATCTCGGTGCTGTTCCTCGTCGTGGCGACGGCGGCGGCGTGGCTGCCCGCGCGGCGCGCCGCCGCGCTCGATCCGACGATCGCGCTCCGCGAGGAGTGAGCGCGCGGCGTCAGTGCGCCGCCACCCACACGAGGCGCGTCGGATCGAGCTCGGGGAAGTCGCCGTGCGGGTCGATCTCGATCCGCATGATCGCCGGCTGCGCCGCGACGCGCACCACGTAGCGGCGCGCGCCCTCGAGCCAGACGTCCACGGGCACGTCGATGCGCTGCGTCACGCCGCCCGCGCGCGTCACGACTAACGGAACCGGCATCGGCGCGAGCCCCCGATCCTGAATCGTGATCGCGATCGAATCACCGTCGGTCGCGACGGACGCGATGGCCTGATCGAGCGGCCACGCGCGGTAGAACCAGGTGTCCCAGAACCACGAGAGATCGCGGCCGGCAACGGCGTCGAACGTGTTGAAGAAGTCGACCGGATACGGATGCCGCCCGATCCACCGCCGCCCGTACGCGCGGAGCGCCTGGTGAAATTTGTCGGCACCCATCACACCGCGAAGCGCGGCGAGCACCTGCGCGGTCTTGTCGTAGTACGTAATGAAGTAGAGATCCGGCGATGCGAGATCGCCCCACCGCATGAGCGGCATGTCGAGCCCGTCGCGCAACGCGCCGAGGTAGAGGCTCCGCTGGCCGGGCTCCGAATCGTTAGGCCGACCACCCTGGCGGGGCTCGCCGTACAGCACGCGCATGCCCTGCGCGACGTCGAACTGCGTGAGGCCCTCGTCCATCCACGGATGGCGCGTTTCGTTGGACCCGACCTGCATCGGGAACCACATGTGGCCGGTCTCGTGCATGAGATCGCCGGCCAGGGACAGCGTGTCGGCCCACGACTGCATGAGGGTCATCATGGGATACTCCATGCCGCCGCCCTGGATGACGCCTTCCATGGACGTCATCTGGGGCCACGGATACGGCCACAGCCAGGCCGACATCTGCTCGATCGCGTCTCGCGTGAAGCGCGCGCCGCCTAACGACCAGGCCGCCGCCTGGCGGGTGAGGCGGAAGAAGCTGTTGATGGCGATGGTGTCGGGCGCCGAGCCGGAGTCGCGCGCGACCAGGGCCCGCGTCGCATCCCAGGCGTACTGGTCGCTCGTGCCCCACGAGAAGTCCCGCACGTCGCGGGCGACGAAATGCCAGGTGACGTGCGCGGGTCCGGGCGCCAGCGCGGCCGTCGCGTCGGCGCCCGGCGTGAGCACGCGGATCACGCGACCGGACCGGCGCGCGTCGGCCAACCGCGTGCGCGTGCGCGCCGAATAGACGGACGAATCCGCGAGCACGCCGGTCGCGCCGACCACCCAGCCGTGCGGCACCGTTAGGCGGACGTCGTAGTCCGCCGGGTCCATGTAGAACTCGGCGCCGTTGAGGTACGGGTCGGTAACCCAGCCGTTCACGTCGTCGTACACGGCCACTTCCGGATACCAGTAGCCGAGGAAGAACACGTGGCCATCGCGTCCCTCTCGGCCGTCGGACGGCGTGGGCGGCGGCGTGAATGACCACGCGAAGGCGAGATGGGCGCTGTCGCCCGGCATGACGGCCGCGGGCAACCGGATCCACATCAGGGTGCCGTCCACGTTGTAGCCGGGTCGGGTCGTATCCGGCGAGGCAGCGAGTGGGCGGCCGGCCACAGCCACCTTCGTCAGCGTGACGCCGCCGGTGATGGGCACCGAGCTGCGCCGCGGGCTCGCGGCCGCGAACACATTCTGGCGCAGATACACGGCGAGCGCGCGCAGCGTGTCGGGCGAGCGATTCAGGTACACCACCGATTCGGTTCCCGTTAGGCGCGAG
>DASYXE010000126.1:0-2624 GCA_035935375.1 Gemmatimonadaceae bacterium
GAGTCCGCGGCGTGCACGGACCGGATCGACCCCGGCACGCTCGACTTCGCCGACGTGGCGGGCCAGGCGGCCGCGAAGCGCGCGCTGGAGATCGCCGCGGCCGGTGGGCACAACGTGTTGATGTTCGGCCCGCCGGGCACCGGCAAGACGATGCTCGCGCGCCGCCTCCCGGGCATCCTGCCGCCGCTCGCGCAGGACGAGTTGCTCGAGGTCGTGGCCATCCATTCCGTCGGCGGGCTGGTCGTTCCCGGCACGGTGCCGTCGCGCACGCCGCCGTTTCGAGCGCCGCACCACACAATCTCGATGGCCGGCCTCATCGGCGGCGGACCGGGGCCGCGCCCGGGCGAGGTGAGCCTCGCGCACCGTGGCGTGCTCTTCCTCGACGAGCTGCTCGAATTCCGCCGCCACGTAATGGAATCGCTCCGCCAACCGATGGAAGACGGCAAAGTGGTCATCGCTCGCGCCGCGCACACGGTCTCGTTCCCCGCGCGGTTCACGCTCATCGGTGCCATGAATCCATGCCCGTGCGGCAACGCCGGCGATCCGGCACGCCGATGCGCGTGCGCCGCCGGCGACATTCTGCGCTATCGCGCGCGTTTGAGCGGACCGATGACGGACCGCATCGACCTCCACGTCCACGTCGGCGCCGTCGGCATCCGGACCCTCATGGCGCCCCGCACCGGCGAACCGTCGGCCACGATCCGGCAACGGGTGGACGCCGCGCGCGCCACCCAGCGACACCGCTACCGATCGACGCCTAACTGTTCGTGCAACGCGCAGGCGCCGCCCGGCCGCCTCGCCGCGCACGCCGATCTCGCCGCCGAGGCGCGTACATTCCTCGACCGCGCGGCCGAACGCGTGACGCTCACGGCGCGCGGATACCACCGTGTGATCAAGGTCGCGCGCACCATCGCCGATCTGGACCGAGCGTCCGCCATCGGACTGCCCCACCTCGCGGAGGCGCTCCGCTTTCGCCCGGCGGACCCGTCGATCGATGACGCCGTCCCGAATGCCTAACGGCGGCCGCCCCGCGCCGGCCGGCCTCCGACAAACGGTCGAGGCCGCCGGTCGAAATGCCGGTCGCTCCCGCCCGCTGTGACGCGCGACGCCAAGCCGCGTCGCAATAGTGGGAATCCGCGAGCCGCATGCCGCCCGTATTCAGATGTGGCACGCGTCCTGAAATGCTGGCTCCCGCCGCGTGGGATCGCGCACTCCGCGGCCGGGTACATCGAGATTACCCTCGCATCATCACCAGCGCATCACACAGGAGCGCAGTACCAATGCCTCACCGAGGTTCGCCTCTTCCGCCGCCGAATGTCTGGCGGCGCGCAGCCTGGTTGGCGATCGTCGCCCCCATGCTCATCGCTGCGCGCCACGTCGTCACTCCTCCCCAACTTGGTACCATCATCATCAATGGGTCGGTTCGCGACAGCATGAACTCGATCTGGACGCGCAACAATGCGCACTGGAACGAGCTCGCCGGCGAGAACACGCTCACCCAGATGATCGGCAGCGGCAAGCCGACACAGCGAGAGTACATGGGCTGCATGCAAGGCTCCATCTCGCACGACACGCTGTTCGTCACCGGCAGCGTTCCCTCGCACAACATGCGACAGCTCCAGTTTGCCGTGGACGGCGACTGCGACAGCATCAAAGACTTCGTCGGCGCCTGGCACACGCACCCGTATCGGGCTGCGCTCGACGGGCACGCGCTCAAGGAAGCGGGACTCTCGAAGCAAGACCTCCAGACCTTCTCCTCCAGCGACGACCCCGCCGTGCTGGTCGTTTGGGATGTCGACTCGCTCGATGCCGCCGCGCGCGGACCCGACGGCAGCGTCCTTCACCCCATCACCGTGGTCATGCACTGATCGCTCGCGCACTTCCGCCCACGCCGGCCAAGACTCTACGTTTCTCCGCATGGAGCCAGTCCTGACCGAGGCCGCGAGGGCGGATGTGGCAACGGCCGCCCCGTCTTCCGCCGACTCTCCCGCCAGCACCACCTCCGCACGCGAGAAAGAACAGCGCCTCGCCGCCTGGCTCGCCGCTCGGCCGTCCGTCATCCTCGGCTTCAGCGGCGGCGTCGACTCGGCGTATCTCGCGTGTGTGGCGCTCGACGCACTCGGTACCGAGCGATTCCTCGCCGTGATCGGCCGCTCGCCGTCGTATCCGGATGCGCAATGGGATGCGGCCCGTGGACTCGCGGCGCAGGTCGGCATACCGGTGCTCGAGGTAACCACGCGCGAGATGCTCGACCCGCGCTATGTCGCCAATCCGTCCAACCGCTGCTACTTCTGTAAGAGCGAGCTGTGGACCGTGCTCCGCGCGGTGGCCGACGAGCGAGGTTTCCACACGATCGTGGACGGTACCAACGCCGACGACACGCACGACTGGCGGCCGGGACAAAAGGCGGCCCGCGAACACGCCATCGAGTCGCCGCTGGCCGAGCTTGGATTCACCAAGGATGAGATCCGCGCCCTGTCGCGAGCACGCGGACTGCCGACGTGGTCGCAGCCGTCGTCGCCGTGCTTGTCGTCGCGCCTGCCGTACGGCAGCCCGGTGACCATCGAGCGCCTCCAACACGTCGAGCGGGCCGAAGCCGCGCTGCGCGCGCTCGGCGTCGCGGG
>DASYXE010000127.1:0-11355 GCA_035935375.1 Gemmatimonadaceae bacterium
AGTTCACGCCGTACGTGGGGTATCTGACGTTTGGAAGTTTCTTCAGCCGGCGGACGGGCTCGTCGTTGACGACCGATGACGCCGCGGTGGTGGGGGCGCAGCTGGCGCTCAAGCTCGCGCCGAACATTTCGTTTTACGGAAACCTCGGCTACGCGAAGTCGAACGTCGAGGTCGACGTGCCGCTCGCGTCGACGGGCGCGGCGGGCAATTCGAACATCTGGCTGTACGAGGGCGGGTTGCGGTTCACGGTCCCGACGGGCCCGTTCGGCCGCGGCAGTGTGAAGCCGTTCGTCCAGATTGGCGCGGGCGCCATGCACTACAACTTCAACGACGGAAGTGAGGGCGTGCCGCCGACGACGGCGACCAATTTCGCGTGGAACGCCGGCGTCGGCATCGATGCGAGAATCGCGCGCTCGATCGGCATCCGGTTCATGGCCAAGGACTACATTGGGCGGTTCAATCTCCAGGACATATCGGGCGAACCGATCGACGCGCCGGTGACGCAGAACTGGGCGTTGTCGGCGGGATTGCGGTTCGGATTTTAGCGGACTCGCGATGTACGCGTGGGGCGGACAGCGCGCTGCCTGCGCGCCGTCCGCCCCACGCGCCTAACGGAGCGTCACATCGAGCGCGGCAAGCCGGTGGGGATCCCGAACCCGAGCACGCTCACCAAGTACCCGATGCAGAAAAACAGCACGATGCCGACGACGACGACGAGCACCGTGTAGCCGAGTGCTTTTTCCGGCGGCGATTTCATGAGCGCCGGCAGTCCCGTGTACAGCAGATACAGCGAATACAGTCCGAGCAGTCCGCCGATGATGCCGAGCGCCGGAATGATCGCGAGGATGCCGAACACCCAAGCGGCCGTGTACGAGTACGCCGCGACCTTGAAGGCCTGAACGCTGTTCTTGGTGCCGCCGAAGGTCGGGGCGAGTGCGTCGATCACCAGGGCGATCACGTAGATCGCCACCAGACCGGCCACGAATCGAACGGCCGCGCCGCCTAACGCCGTGCCCATCGGCATCTTGATGCTGCCGAGGAACGGCACCGAGATCCCGAAGATCACCATGCCGAGCGTCGCGCAGATCACCGACACAAGCGAGAGTGGTATGACGTACCCGGAGTACAGTCCACCCACCGTGGCCGGCTCGGTGTCGATCACCGTCCACTCCGCCCTCGGCTGAATGATGATGTTTTTCGCCCTGTCGATCAGGCCCATGTGAGTATCCCTCGCCGGAACCGTAATGGGGGAGGGCGGACACGGCGCGCTTCGCGCCGCACGACATCCGCCGGACTGAACTGCCGCAGGAACGGGTGATGATTCGGTATTGGCGACAGCCGCGCAAGAGGCGACTCAGCGCCGAAGTGCAGAATTTGCGGAACCGTAGCTCTGGCAACATGTTGAAGACGGTCGGCCGAGCTCGCTTCTGTCGGTGTCCCCAAACGACCACGGCCACTGTCCAGACGGGCGGACGAATCGGCTGTTATGTCAGGCGAAAAGGTGTTGCGGGGCAACGACTTGCCTTACGGCACGACAGTCGCCATAGTGCAATTGGGGCGCGGTGTGTTTGGCGCCTGTGGTTTCGCCGGCCGGAGCCGGCTGGCGGACTCGAGTTTTCGGGAGGGGCTATGCTCTCCGTCTTACTGGTTCCTTTGATGCTGTCGGGCGTTGCGACGGGCGGGGCTCTCGCTCCGACGCGCGCCAATACTGCGGACCCTGCACCGGCGGTTCGCGTGACGCTCGATCGCAGCGTGTACCAACGAGGCGATCAAGCGAACGTGCAGATCGACGTGCGCGACGACGGCTATCTCGTGGTGTTGCACGTGTCGCCCGACGGAGTGGTGCGGGTGTTGTTCCCGCTCGATCCGACGGACGACGACTTCGTGCACGGCGGCAAGAGCTACGCGATGGTTGGGCGCGACGGAGGCACTGCGTTCACCGTCTCCTCGAACGGTTCGGGCAGCGGCGTCGTGTACGCGGCGTGGTCGTCACAGCAATTCCACTTCGACGATTTCACGCGCGACGGCCAGTGGGACTACACGGTGATGGGCGACAGCGCGCTGGCGCAGGATCCGGAGACGGGCCTAACGAACATCGTCGGCCGGATGGCCACGGCGCACTTCGACTACGACCTGCAGACCTACAGCACGCGGCAGGTGGTTGCGTACGCCCAGCCTAACTATTACATGTATCCGGACTACGCGTACGATCCGTGGTACGATCCATGGTACGATCCGTATTACTACCCTTACGGCCCGTTCTATGGCGGGTTTATCAGCATCAGCTTCGGCAATCCGTTCTTCTTCCGGCCGTTCTTCACCCCGTTCCCGCGGACCGTGTTCTTCCCGCGGCCGTTCTTCAGCCGTCCGTTCTTCGCGTGCTTCACCTGCGGTGGGTTCGGCCGGACGTTCGTGCCGTTCACACCGGTCCGGTTCAAGGGAGATTTTCCGGGCGGTCGCACGGTTGTGGGCGTGCAGTATCGGCCGCGCACGGGGTTCGGCGCGACCGGGTTCGCCGGAAATCCGGGCGGACGCTTCGCCGGCATGTCGGTCGGCGGCGTGCGCGGGGTGACGCGTGCGCCGGCGTTGCGGCCGGGTGACGTCGTGGGCGGACGGCGCGTGCCGACCTCGGTGCGCATGCCTAACGGCGAGCCGCGCATGGATGGACCGACGGTGTTCGGGCCGGGTCGCCGGCCGACGTTCACCGGCACGCGGGCCGTTCCCGACCGGCCGCGTATCGAACCGATGGTCCACGCGTCCGAGCCGATGCGGGGCAACGCGGAGCCGCGCACGCGGGTGGCGCAGCCGCCGACGCGCGTGAGCGCTCCGGGGACTCGTGTGAGCGCTCCGGGGACTCGTGTGAGCTCGCCGCGCGGCCGGCCGTTCGAGATGAGCCCGCAGCGGTCGAGCTTCCAGGGGGGAATGCGTGGGGAGCCGGCGGAGCGCGTGCCGGCGCCGCGTATGGAGGCTCCGCGGATGCAAGCGCCTCGTGTGGAGTCGCCGCGGTTCGAGGGGAGCCGCGTGGAGCCGCGTATGACGGAGCCGCGCATGACCGAGCCGCGGATGTCGGAACCGCGCATGGAACCGCGCATGGCTGAGCCGCGCATGTCGGCGCCGCGTGAATCGGCGCCCCGGATGTCCGCGCCGCGGATGTCGGCGCCCCGGATGTCTGCGCCGCGCATGTCGTCGGGTGGGGCGCGGGGCGGTGGCGGCGGGGGCGGTGGTGGTGGACACCACCACCGGTAGCCCCGGGGTGGCCTAACGAAAGAGGGCGACGGCGGAAGCCGTCGCCCTTTTTCGTTAGGCCTCAGCCGGCCCGGCGGTTCAGTCCGCGCCGCCCGCTTCGCGGGCGGCCAGCATCGCGCCCGGCCGGTTCGTGATCACGCCGGCCACTCCGTCGGCCCACAGCGACCGGGCCACCTCCGGGCTGTCGATCACCCACACATGCGTTGGGCATCCGACGCGCCGCGCGGCGCCGGCCAACATCCGCATCGGAATCGGAATGCCGTTGAACCGCGTCGGAATGGTCAAGGCGCGGTAGCGCGGCGGACGCGGCGCGCGCCCAACGAGCGCGCGGCTCAACAACGACAACGTCTCGGCCCGCGACGCGCTCCGGACCCACGGCGGCGCGTCGAATGGTGCCAGCGCGCGCTCGTCGAACGATGCGAGAATGCATCGCGCGACGGCGCCCGTCTCCGCGACCACGCGCTTGACCGCCGGCGCCGCCGCGACCGTCTTCATCTCGACGATCATCGGCGTGTCGGCGAACATGCCTAACACGTCGGCGAGGAGCGGGACGCGGATCCCACGTCCCAGAAACGGAAACGTCGCACCGCGATCGGTGGTGAAGCGCGTGCCCGCGTCGGCCTCACGGATCGCGTCGTAGGTCATCGAGGCGATCGCGCCGCGACGATCGGTCGTCCGGTCGAGCGTCGGGTCGTGGATCACGACCGGATGGCCGTCCGCCGTCACGTGCACATCGAGCTCGAACGCCTCGGCGCCGAAGGCCTTGGCTCTCTCGAAGCCGACCAGCGTGTTCTCGGGCGCGAACGCGGACGCGCCGCGGTGTGCGATCACCGGGTGCGCCTCCGGATCGAGGAGCACGCTGTGGCCCGCGGTCACAGCGGCAGCCTGAGCCGCGCCACGCATCCGCGCGCGTCGCGGCGATTCTCGAGCGTCAGGGCGCCGCCGTGCGCTTCGGCGATCTGGCGGCTGAGCGCGAGCCCGATGCCCGATCCGTTAGGCTTGGTCGTGAAGAACGGCACGAACAGGTTCGTCGTGTCCGACACGCCGAGTCCGTCGTCGCGCACCCACACCTCCAGCGTGCCGCCGTTGCGCATCCATCCGACCTCGACCGCGCCGCGCGTCTCGAGCGACGCGTCGGCCGCGTTGCGGAGGAGGTTGATGAGCAGTTGGTCCAACTGATCGCCGTCGGCCGAGATCATCATCGACGGTCCCCGTGCAACGCGCACCGGGAGCCGGGTCTCCAGATGCGCGACGCGCTGCACCCATTGCTCCACGTCCATCGACTTCGGCTGGGGGCTCGGCAGCCGGGCGAGCAGTGCGTACGCGGCCATGAAGCGGCTCAGCGATTCGCTGCGTCCGGCGATCACGGCCAAGCCGTCTCCCAGATCCTCGCGCCAGTCGCCGGGCAGCGTTGGGCGGCCGAGCAGGTCGCGCAGGCTGGCCGCAATCGACTTGATCGGCGCGAGCGAGTTGTTGATTTCGTGTCCCAGGACGCGAATGAGCCGCTGCCACGCCTGGCGCTCTTCTTCGCGCAGCGCGCGACTGAGGTCGGAGAGCACGACGAGCTGGTGCGGCAGCCCGTCCTGCCGAAAGCTGCCGCGCCGGAGCTGCCATTTGCCGCGCCCGCCGGGGAAGTCGAGATCGACGGTCCGCTCGTCCTCGCCGCGCAAGCATTCGGCCAGGCCTAACGCAGCCGACGTGCGGCCGAGCAGCCGCTCGGCGGGTTGGTCGAGCAGCCGCTCGCCGCCCCCGTTCACGAGGCGGAGCGCGCGGTGCTCGTCAAAGGCAAAGATCGCCACGTCGATTTCGGCCATCACCGTGCGCAGCAGGGCCGTCGCCTCGAGCGCACCCAGCCGCTGCGACCGCAGCGTCTCCCCGAGCGTGTTCACCTCGAGCAACGCGAGTCCGAGCGCATCGTCCTCGCGCGCCCCACGCGCCCGAATCGAAAAGTCGCCCTCCCGCAGAGCGGCCAGCATGTTGGAAATCGTCTGCAACGGACGCACCACGCGTTCGCGCAGCGCGAGCGTCACACCGAGCCACGCGGCGACGACGAGGACAGTGAGCGTCCAGCGGAGCCGATCGGAGTAGTCGCCCGTCCAGAGAAGCGTGAGCGCGACCACGCCGCCAGGTGTTCCGGCGAGCAACGACAGCAGAAGGATCCGGCGCTCGAAGGCCGAAGGCTGCGCCGGGCGCGAATGTTTCGTTAGGCTGGGAAGGTGTGGCGGACGGTCAGAGGCCATGCGTGGAGAGCCGGCGATAGAGCGCGCTCCGGCTCAGTCCCAATGCTTTCGCTGCTTGGCTCACGTTGCCATCGTAGCGGGTGAGCGCTTTCTGGATGAGAACGCGCTCGGCCTCGTCGAGGGTGAGCTCCTCGTAGCGCGACGCAGCGCCCTGTGCGCCGGGACGCAGTGCGAGGTCGGCAGCGCGCACGGTGTCTCCCTGCGCAAGCAGGACCGCGCGCTCGATGGCGTGGTCGAGCTCGCGAATGTTGCCGGGCCACGAGTGGTCGAGCAGCGCCTGCATCGCGGCCGGGTCGAACCCGCCCAGCCCTTTCTGGTACCGGTCGCCGTGCCGCTTGAGGAAGTGCATCGCGAGTGCCGGAATGTCCTCGCGGCGCTCGCGGACCGGCGGCAGATGGATCTCGATCGTGTTGAGGCGGAAGAGCAGGTCTTCGCGAAAGCGGCCGTTGCCGACTTCGGCGTGCAGGTCGACGTTGGTCGCGGACACGATGCGCGCGTTGACGGCGTGCGCCCGCGAGGAGCCCACCCGCTCGACCTCGCCCGTCTGGAGCACGCGCAGCAGCTTGGCCTGCAGGCCTAACGATATGTTGGCGATCTCATCGAGGAACAGCGTGCCGCGGTCGGCGAGCTCGAAGCGGCCCACGCGATCGGTCTTGGCGTCGGTGAACGCGCCCTTCACGTGGCCGAACAGCTCGCTCTCGAACACCCCCTCCGAGAGGCCGCCCATGTTGACCGCCACGAAGGTGTGACCGGAGCGTGGCGACACGGCGTGCAGCCATCGCGCGACCATCTCCTTGCCGGTGCCGTGCTCGCCGGTGACGAGCACGTTGGCATCCGACGGCCCGATGCGCTCCATGAGCTGCAGCACGGGGCGCATGCGCGGCGACGCCGCGATGAGGTTGGGCACGCCGTCCTTGCGGAGCAGGGCATTCTCGCCCTCGAGGCGCTGGGCGCGGCGAATGGCTCGGCCTAACTCGAGCTGCGAGCGCAGCGTCGCCATGAGGCGTGCGTTGTCCCACGGCTTTTCGATATAATCCCAGGCGCCCTGGCGCATCGCTTCCACGGCGCCGTCGACCGAGCCCCACGCGGTCATTACGATGATGGGCAGCGTGCGGTCGAGCTCGCGCAGGCGCGGGAGCAGGTCGAGGCCCTCGCGGCCCGACGTGGTGTCGCGCGTGTAGTTGAGGTCCATGATCACGGCGTCGAAGTCGCGTTCCTCGACGGCCGCGGCCACGCTGCCGACGGAGCGGGCAGTCTCGATCTGGAATCCCTCGCCCTTGAGCATCAGCCGCAGTGCTTCGAGCACGTCGGGCTGGTCGTCGGCGATGAGGATGCGGAGCGGAATCTCGGGTACGGTGAGTGGACTCACGGGTGCCTAACGCAATGCACGACGGTCAAACGATCCAGCCGTCCTTGAGATTGATGATGCGGTTGCCGTACGCCGCGTTCCTCTCCGAGTGCGTCACCTGGATGATCGTCGTGCCCTGTTGGTTGAGTCGCGTGAACAGCTCCATGATCTCGGCGCCCTGGCTCGAGTGCAGATTGCCGGTGGGCTCGTCCGCGAGGATGAGTCGCGGGCTCGCGATCACCGCGCGGGCGACGGCCACGAGCTGCTGTTGTCCACCGGAGAGCTGGCGCGGATACAGGTCTTTCTTGCCGACGATCTGGAAGCGGTCGAGCGTGTCGGCCACCATGGCCTCGCGCTCGCCCTTCTTGATGTTCCGGTAGGAGAGCGGGATGTCGAGGTTCTCGGCGACGGTGAGGTCGTCGATCAAGTGGTACTGCTGGAACACGAAGCCGATGTACTGCTTGTTCAAGGCGACGCGCTCTTTGATGGTGTACGTGTGCACCGGGTGGCCGAGGAACCAGAATTCGCCCGTCCAGGCGCTGTCGAGCATGCCGACGACGCTCAAGAGCGTCGATTTCCCGGCGCCCGAGGGACCCATGATGGACACGAACTCGCCCGGTTTGACGTCGATGCTCACGCGCCGGAGCACGAACACCTGTCCGTTCCCCACGGGATACGACTTGTCGATGTTGCGCGTGGAGATGAGCATCTGATCGGCGGCCGGGACGTCCGGCTGCATTTCGGATGCAGCCGGGACCTCGGGTCGAGCGCCGCCGAACAGTGATTTGAGAGAGGCCATGGGAACCCAGGATTCCGCGAAGGGGATGCGTTAATGGTAACCTGTCATTCGGAGCGCAACGCCACCATGGGGTCCACGCGCGAGGCACGGTATGCGGGAAGCCAGGCGGCGACGAGCGCGGTGGCGACGAGCACGGCGACCACCCCGACGAGGCTCGACGGATCGACGGCGCTCACCTGATAGAGCAGGTGCGTGATGAGGCGGGCCGACGCCAGCGCGCCGACGAGGCCGATGGTGAGACCGCCTAACGTGAGGGCGAGTGCGCGGCGGAGCACCATGGCGAGCACGTCACGCCGCTGGGCGCCGAGCGCCATGCGGAGGCCGAGCTCGCGCGTGCGCTGGCCCACCAAGTACGACATGAGTCCATAGAGCCCGATCGCCGCCAGGACGAGCGCGAGCAGACCGAACACGCTGAACATCGAGGCGCCGAGCAGCCGCGGCTGCAACTGCGGACGGAGCACCTCGGTGTACGGCTTGACCTCGATGTACGGCAGGCCAGGCGCGAGCGCGGACAGCGCGCGGCGAACATTCGCGACCGCGGCCGCGGCGTCGCCCGACGTGTGCACGAGAATGTTCATCGATCCCATACTCGGCGTGATGGGCGTCCAGAACGACTGGCGCTGCGTCTCGACGAGATTCGAGTACTTGGCGTTCGCCGCGACGCCGATGACGCTGTAGCACACCCACTTGTTGCTGTCGTCCTGCATGTCGACGCACCGGCCTAACGCAGTCTTGCCCGGCCACATGCGGGTGGCGAACGCCTGGTTGACGATCACGACGTGCGCGTTCGATTCGACATCGGCGGCGGTGAAATCGCGACCCGCGACCATCGGTGTCCCGATCGTCGCGAAATAGTCGGCGCCGGCATTCCAACTGAGCGCGGCATCCGGTCCCGTCATCGCGCTCATCAGGTCGGTCGCGTCGGACATCGAGTGCGATGGCGTCGCGGCATCCGGAACGCGAAAATCGTTCACCATGTATCCGCCGGTGATCGGGACCATCCCGGCCAGTGACGCGCTCCGCACGCCGGGCAGCGCGTCGAGCCGTTGCCGCGCAAGCTCATCGAAGCGGGCGCTGGCGCTGTCCTTGTAGCCAACCACGGAGAGGTCGACCGACACCGCCAGGAGATGCTGAGCATCCATTCCGAGATTCACGGACTCGGTGTTGCGCAGGCTGTGCACGAACATGCCGGCACCGGTGAGCAGCACGACCGCGAGCGCGATCTGCACGATCATGAGGAACGTGCGGAGACGAGAGCGGTGGTCGACGCCCTCGCGCGCCCCTTCTTTGAGCGCGCCCGAGAGCTCGGCGCGGCCGGCGGCCCAGGCCGGTGCCAGGCCGAAGACGAGTCCGCACGCCACCGCAGCCGCCGATGTGAACACGAGCACGCGTCCCTGCGCGAAGAAGCTGAGCGGCGGGAGGCCCACGGCGGGCACGAGATTGGATCCCCAGTAGGCCAGAGCCAGTCCGGCAGGTGCGCCCAGCAGCGCGAGCACGACGCTCTCGACGAGCAGTTGGCGGGTCAACCGCGCGCGGCTGGCGCCGAGGGAGAGGCGTACGGCCATCTCCTTCCGCCTAACGGTGGCGCGGGCGAGGAGGAGGTTGGCGGTGTTGGCACAGGCGATGGCCAGCACCAGCGCCGCCGCGAGGGCGAGCCAGCGTGCGATGCGGGCGCTGTCGGACGTGCGCGGTCCGCGGGCCGCGAGGATGGGTCCCAGGCTCAGATGCAGATACGATGGCCGCGACGCCTCGGCGCTACCCGTCTCCCCGACATGTCGGAAGATCGATTCCAGCTCGGCGCGCGCCACCTCGTGGCTGACCCCGGGCGCAAGACGAGCGACGGTCTGCAGCCAAAACGCGTTGTTCGACGTGAGGTACATGGCTGGATAGCCGACCAGCGAGGCATGCGACACGGTGATCCAGACGTCGGCGTTGTCGGCGTCCACGCCATGGAAGTCCGTGGGTGCGACGCCGATGATGCTGTACTCGTGTCCGTCGAGCACGATCGGTTTGCCGAGCACGGCGCGGTCGCCGCCGTACATCCGCTGCCAATACGCGTGACTGATGACCGCGGTGGGCGGGCTGCCGGGTCCGGCGTCGTCTTCGGCGGTAAAGAAACGGCCGAGGGCCGCCTGCGCACGCAGCACCGAGAAGTAGTTGCCCGACACGAGATACCCGTCGACGTGCCGTGCCGCGCTGCCGAGTCCCGCGCTCAAGCCTAACGACGAGAAAGCGGCGACCGCGGACAGCGATTTCGCGCCGTCGCGCCAGGCCTGATACGTGAGGTACGAGACGCTCGGCGTGTTGCTCAGCATCGCGTACTTGGAGCGCTCGTCGATGTACGGCCGGACGATGCCGCCCGGTGCGCCGATGCCCGGCGGCGGCCGGAAGAACAGGGCGTCGACGATGCCGAAGACGGTGCTGGTGGCGCCGATGCCTAACGCTAGGCAGAGGATGGCGGCGGCGGTGAAGCCCGGGGTGCGGCGGAGGGATCGAAGCGCGAACGTCAGATCGAACATGGTTGCTCCGGGAAGCGGCGGCTCGTGCCGCGTTGAGGAAGCGGAACCTGCATGATCCCCCGAAGAAAAAACGGCGGCCTCATCGGCCGCCGTAGGGATGGGTGGGCGAGCGCGTGTCGTGTGCACGCGCCCCGACCCCAGCGGTCGCCGTTAGGCCACCGCCTTCCCGAAGGAGACCGCGCGCGGTCCCCTGTTCCCCATGGCGGCGTGAGCCGCCGCTTCCCCTGCTCTTAGAATCCGGCCTCTTTCAGCTGCGATTCGTCGGCCTGTTCCTTCGGCCCCGTCTCGTCTTCCACCACACGGCCGTCGAACAGGTGGATCGACCGGTCCGCGTGCCTGGCATACCGCGGATCGTGCGTCACCATGATGATCGTCGCGCCCTGACGGTGCAGGTCGCGCAGTAATTCCATGACCGCCTCACCGTTGGTCGAGTCCAAGTTTCCCGTGGGCTCGTCGGCCAGGAGGATCAACGGATCGCCGGCCACCGCGCGAGCAACGGCGACGCGCTGCTGCTGACCGCCGGAGAGCTGCGACGGATAGTGCTTCACGCGATGCGACATGCCGACCTTTTCCAACGCCTCGAGCACGCGCTTCCGGCGCTCGGTGGAATCCATGCCGCGATACGTGAGCGGGAGCTCGACGTTCTCGTACACGGTCAGGTCGCCGATCAGGTTGAACGCTTGGAAAATGAACCCGATCTGGCGATTCCTAACGCGCGCGCGCTGGCTCGCGGTCAGTCCCGCCACCGGCTGCCCGTCGAGCAGGTACTCGCCCTGCGTCGGCGTGTCGAGCAGACCGAGGATCGAGAGCAGCGTCGTCTTGCCGCAGCCCGACGGTCCGGCGATCGCCAGATACTCGCCCGGCGGCACCTCGAGGTGCACGCCGGCCAACGCGTGCGTCTCCACCTCGTCGGTATAGAAAATCTTCGCGATCGCGTCGAGACGAATCAGCGCTTTGCCGTCCGACGTGGCCGATGAGTAGGAACTGCCTGCAGAAGCAGGCACAGGTGTTGGCGAGACGGAGTCCATGGGAGGCGGGGTCGAGGTTTGGGCTTGAGCGTGTGCTCGGCGAATCCGGTGGTCGCGATCAGTGCAAACTGACGCGGTCGTGCGAATCCCACTGCGACATGTCGGAGATGATCACCTTGTCGCCGACATTGAGACCCTGAACTACTTCGATGGTCGTAACCGAGGCCCTGCCTAA
>DASYXE010000128.1:0-6551 GCA_035935375.1 Gemmatimonadaceae bacterium
GCTCGCGCTTCCCCATTCCCCCATTAGGTGGGTATTCCCCGATGCGTGCCGGACGATGCCTAACGGCGGCCAGGTTCACGCCACCGCGTACTGCTGTGTCACGTCCCGCTCCGCGCCCTTGACGACGAGCTTGAACTCGTCGGGCTTGAGGAGCGGGTCGTCGCGGAGCTCGAGTTGGAAGCCCACCCCTCTCTCGAGCTTCTTCGCCAGATCGTGCTCGTGCTCGAGCACGTACATCGCGACGTCGGGGTGCACCTTCACGAGCAGGTGGTCCTTCTTGCCCTCGACGGCGATGCGCTTGATCGAGCGCTCCATGCGCCGCACCGTGCTCTCGGGCGTGAACACGCGCCCCGTCCCGCCGCACGTCGGACACGCCTCGGTCATGTTCTGGTAGTGGCTCGCGCGCACGCGCTGCCGCGTCATCTCGATCAAGCCTAACTCGGACACCGCGAACGCCTTCGTCCGCGCGCGATCGCGCGCGAGATGGTTGCGCAGCTCCTGCAGCACCTTGTCGCGGTTGGCTTTGGTCTCCATGTCGATAAAGTCGCAGACGATGATACCGCCGATGTCGCGGAGCCTGAGCTGCCGCGCCAGCTCGCGCGCGGCTTCGGTGTTGGTCTTGAAGATGGTCTTCTCGGGATCGCGCTTGCCGGTGTAGCGGCCCGAATTCACGTCGACGGAGACGAGCGCTTCGGTCTGCTCGATGATCAGGTAGCCGCCCGACGGCAGATCGCAGCGCCGCTTGAACAGGTCCCGGATCTCCGGCTCGAGTTGCGCCTTGTCGAAGATCGGCACCGGGTCATCGTACAGTTTCACGCGGTCGATGAGCTCCGGGGCAATGCCCTTCAAGTACTCCGCGATCTCGTTGTAGACCTGCTTGCTGTCCACGACCAGCGAGTCGACCTTCGTGCTGAAGAGGTCCCGCGTTAGGCCGCGGGTGAGACTCGTCTCGCGGTGCACGAGGGACGGCGCGCGGAGGAAGCGCGTCTTGCGCTGGATTTTCTTCCACTGGCCCGAGAGCGTGTTGTACTCGCGGCGGAAGGTCTCTTGCGTGACATCCTCGCCCACCGTGCGTACGATCACGCCGCCCGAATCCTTGGGCAGCACGGCCTGCATCTGCTCGCGCAGTCGCTGGCGTTCGGCGCGGTCGCCGATCTTGCGGCTCACGCCGACGCGCGAGGCGAACGGCATGTACACCAGAAAGCGGCCGGCCAGCGAGACCTGCGCGGTGACGCGCGGGCCTTTGGTGGAGATGGGTTCCTTGGAGACCTGGACGATGACGTCCTGGCCGCGCTTGAGGAGGTCCTGAATGGGCGGCGCCTTAACGCGCTTGCGCCGGCCGTTGCTCGGGCTCTCCTCGTCGTCATCCGAGGACTCGTCCTCGGCGTCGTCGTCCCCGTCCGAATCGGACTCGGGGAAGACGAGGTCGCTCGCGTGGAGGAACGCTTGCTTTTCCGTTCCGATGTCCACGAAGGCGGCCTGAATGCCGGGCAATACGGCTTCGACTTTGCCCAGGTAAATATCCCCGACCATGCGTCGGTTGTCGGGGCGGTCGATCATCAATTCGACGAGCTGCTCATCCTCCAGGATGGCGACGCGGGTCTCTCGTGGACTCGCGTTGATGAGAATCTCTCGCTTCATGCACTGGCGCGGCCCCTCCGCCGGAAGGCGACCCGGCATGCGGTGGGAGGCTGCGTCTCTGAGTGGAGTGATCGCGCACCGGCCCCGTGGGCGTAGCGATTGGGCGTAAGGCCCGAGCCGCGTTCGGACGTTCCGTTGGGCGGCCGACCGTCCACGCCCATCCAGCCTCGACGCCGAGTCGTTTCATCGCGACGCCCAGGAGGGCGAGGGCGATGGCGACGTACGCGAGGATCTGTCCGGACGGCGTGCGGTCAATCGTGAGCATGGGCGCGGTTGGCGTGGAGCGGCGGCAGGTGTGATCGGTGCTGAGTGCCGCGCTCCCGGGTACCTCACGCGCACCGTCGGTCTTGGGTCGCTCGACCGGGTGCGCGCACGGAGAAAACTTGTTTGTCGCTGCTGGAAGTATGACGTCCCAGGACGACCTTTGCAATGCGTGTGCGTTTCGCCGTGTAGCCGGCGGTTCAGTCCTCGAGTGTTTTGAGTAAGTGGCGAGCGATCACGATGCGCTGGATCTCGGAGGTGCCTTCGCCGATCTCACAGATCTTGGCGTCGCGCATCATGCGCTCGACGGGATAATCCTTGGTATAGCCATAGCCGCCGTGGATCTGGACCGCCTTGATCGTGGCGCGCATGGCGAGCTCGGAGCAGAAGAGTTTGGCCATGGCCGCTTCCTTCCCGAACGGCTGGCCGTGTTGGGCGAGCCAGGCGGCGTGATACACCAGGTGCCGTCCGGCTTCGATCTCCGTGGCCATGTCGGACAGTTGAAACTGGACGCCCTGGAACGACGAGATCGCCTGGCCGAACTGCTTGCGGATGGACGCGTACTGCAGCGCCTGCTCGAACGCGCCTTGGGCGATGCCTAACGAGAGGGCGCCGATGCCGATGCGGCCCGAGTCGAGCGTGCGCATGAAATTGACGAAGCCCTTGCCCTCGTCGCCCAACCGGTTTTCGACCGGCACTTCGACGTCCTCGAACAGGAGCTCCCGCGTATCCGACGCGCGCCAGCCGAGCTTGTCTTCCTTCTTGCCGGCGGTGAAGCCGCGCATGTCGGGCAGCGACGGCTCGTGGCCAAAGCCCGCGGCGCGCGCGTCGTCGAGATCGGAGGTCTGTTTGGTGAGAATGAACGACGTGATGCCGTGACGGCCGGCGGACGGATCGGTGACGGCCGTGGCGACGAAGATCTCGCCCACGCCGCCATGCGTGATGAACCGCTTGGATCCGTTGAGCACGTAGTGGCTGCCCCGTCGCTCGGCGCGGGTGCGGGTGCCGCCGGCGTCGCTGCCGGCCGCCTCTTCCGTGAGGCCGAAGCCGCCCAGCACCTGGCCGCGCGCCAGGAACGGGACGAAGCGCTCGCGCTGGGCCTGCGACCCGAAGTTGACGATGGGCGATGTGCCTAACGTGGTATGCGCCGAGATGGTGATGGCGTGCGACGCGTCGACCCTGGCCATCTCGTTGATGGCGATGATGTAACTGATGTAATCCATCCCGGCGCCGCCCAACGACTCGGGCCACGGCACGCCTAACAAGCCGAGATCGCCCATGCGCTTGACGGTGTCCCACGGAAACGCCGCCTCGGCGTCGAGCTTCGCCGCCACGGGCGCGACCTCGGTGGTGGCGAACTCCCGCACCATGTCGCGGACGGCCGTGTGTTGGTCGGTGAAGTACGGAAGATCGGTCATGGGCGTGGCTGGGATGCGGGTGCGGTGTCTGGTGCGAGCCGGATGACGGCGAGGAATCGCTCGCCGTACCGGTCGAGCTTGGCCGGCCCAACGCCATGCACACTAGCGAGCGAATCGAAGGAATCGGGTCGGCGGATGGCCATCTCGACCAGGGTGCGGTCGGCGAAAATGCAGTACGACGGGACGCGCTCCTGCCGCGCGAGCTCGGTGCGCAGCTGGCGGAGCGCGCCGATGAGCGCGATTTCGCCCGGGCCAAGATCCGGGAGATCGGCGGCGTCGGAGCGCGCCGGCGTTCGATCGGCGTGCCGCACCGCGGGCCGGGGCGCCGGTGCCGCCGGCGGCTGCCTAACGGGAGGCGCTGCGCGCGGTGCCGGCTTGGGCGACGCGCGCCGCGAGCGGCGCACGGCCGGGACGTCGGCGACTTCGGCGTCCGCGCCGTGGGTGCCGAGGCAGATGTCGCACCCGTCGCAGGCCGAGCGCGCCGCGGGGTCGCCGAAATAGCGGAGCACGAACGCGCGACGGCAGCGCTTGGTGTAGGCGTACATCTGCATGGCGTCGAGCTTGGACAGCTCGGCGCGCCGGCGGCGCTCGATGATCTCCCACTCGATGCGGAAGCGCGTGAGCGGCGCGGTGTGGTCCATGAGGCGGATGCCGCCGCCCGTCCCGTGCCACACCACGAACTGGCGGTCCTGAAGCTCGTCGAGCAGCGCGCGCACGCCGCTCATGCCGCCGAAGCCCGGCGGCAGCATGTCCGGGGACACGGGGATGCCGTCGTAGAACCGCTTCCCCGCTCCGCGCCACAGCTCGCGCAACAGGCCGCGCGCCGCCGCGTCGCTTTCGCCTAACTCCGCGCGGATGCGCGCCGGCGTGGCGAGCAGCCGGACCCACAGGCTGGACATCGACACCGGCTCGGCCGCGATGGCCTTGGCGTGCGACAACAATCGCAGCGCGGATTCGGCCTCGCGCTCCTTGACGCCGCCGTCCGAGCGCACCGCAATGGCGGCCGGCGTGAGCGGCGCAATGCCGGCGCGGTCCGCGGTCCGCTGCAACACCCCATACACCCGTTCGACCAACGCGCGCTCGGGATACGCGCTCTTGATGAAATACTCGTGCGTGAACCGGTCCTGAAACGCGTGGAGCAGCACGCAGTCCGACGACAGGCCATCGCGGCCGGCGCGGCCCGCCTCCTGATAGTACGCCTCGAGCGTGCCGGGCATTGCATAGTGCACCACGAGACGAACGTTGGCCTTGTCGATACCCATGCCGAACGCGTTGGTCGCGACGATGGCTCGCGCCTCCTCGCGCATGAACCCTTCCTGCACGTCGTGTCGATGATCGTCGTCGAGGCCCGCGTGATACGCGATGGCGCCAATGCGCGCGCGGCGCAGCATCTGCGTGACGCGCTCCACCGCGCGGCGCGTCGACGCATAGACGATGGCCTGACCCTCGTGCTCCTTGAGCGCGCGGATGAGCGACGCATCCTTGTCGCGATCGGTGCGCGTGCGGACGACGTGGTAGCGCAGGTTGCGACGGTCGAATCCCGTGATCACGACTTCGGGACGCTCGAGGCCCAACTGGCGTACGATGTCTCGCCGCACCTCGGGCGTGGCCGTGGCGGTGAGCGCGATCGTGGGCGGCGCGCCTAACCGCTCCCGCACCTGGCCGACGCGCAGATAGCTCGGCCGAAAATCGTGGCCCCATTCGCTGATGCAGTGGGCTTCGTCGACGGCGAGCAGCGAGACCCCAATGCCCTTGAGTCGCTCGGCGGCACTGCCGAAATCGAACCGCTCCGGTGCCACGTAGAGGATCTTGAGCTTCCCGCGCTCGGCGCGGGCGAGCCGGTCGGAGACTTCGCCTGACGTGAGCGTCGAATTGATGAACGCCGCGGGCAGGCCGCGCGCTTCGAGCGCGTCGACCTGGTCCTTCATGAGCGAGATGAGCGGCGAGACGACGAGCGTGAGACCCGGCAGCAGCAGCGCCGGCACTTGATAACAGAGCGACTTGCCGCCGCCCGTGGGGAGGACGACGAGCGTATCGCGTCCGGCGGCCACCGCGGCGACCGCGCGCTCCTGGCCCGGGCGAAACTCGGGGAAGCCGAAGTGCTGGCGAAGGGCGCCGCGCGCCTGCTCTGGCGTAAACGAGTCGCTCACTGGAGCACGATCGCGCGGGGCGCGCGGGGCGGCATCATCATCGGTATGCGCGGCGCATCGATTACACGGCGTGGACGAAGTGGCCGCGCGTGAACCGCGTGCCGACGAGGGCGCGGATTTCGCCTAACGGAGGGGCCGTATCGCCGTGCAGCGCGTCGAGCGCGGTGCGAGTGCGCAGGACCAGGTCCGCGACCGGGTCGCCGGGAACGTTGAAGAGCATGCGGTAGCCGCGAATCCCGGCGCGCCACAGCTGGGGGAGAAACTCGGAGCCCTCGATGGGCCGCGAATGCAGCAGCCGGTTGCGACACGCGCTGTCGGTGGCGACCGGGAACGTGTAGCCTGCCGGGTCGGTGAGCTCGACGCGGGGGTGTTTCTGCACGCACAGGTCGCGGCACGTCGTCGGCTCGCGGTCGAAGGCGGCCGAGAGCACGCAGTGCTCGATGGTCATGCCCTCGGGGCGTCCATAGACGACAACGTCGAAACCCCGACCCGACCACGGCGCCACCACGCTCGCGATCTCGCCGACCGTGAGCTCGACCGAGAGGACGATGCGCCTTGCGCCGTGCTCGAACAGCACGGACGCGCTGTGCTGGTTGAAGCAGTTGGTGGCGTAGTCGGCGACGACATCTCGGCCCGCGCCGCCGAGCGAGGCCACCAGCCCCAGGTGCCCGGACAGCAGCGGGAGGCCGAGGTCGAGCCACCGGTCCACCTCGCGGCGTTCTTCGGGCCGGACGATGGTGGGCGTGCGCAGACGGAACGCGATCCCCTGGGCCGCGAGCTCTTCGCCTAACGCAACCAACCGGGCGCGCGGCGGCACCGGGTGCCGGAGGAAGGCATCGAACGTGATTTCGGTTGCGCCGGCGGCGGCCGCGGCGCGCGCGTCGTCCACGGTATACACGTCGGCGGCGAGGACGTAGGGCGCAGGGAGCTCCACAGCGGACGGCGCGATAGCGACGGCCGCGACAGCGGCGTCAATGGCGGCGTGTCGCGCGGCGCGCCGCGCGTCGAGCGTGGCGTTGCGTCGTTGGACGAGATCGGCCACCGCGCGGCGGCGCATGTCGTTGAGCTCGCGCACCGGCAC
>DASYXE010000129.1:0-7758 GCA_035935375.1 Gemmatimonadaceae bacterium
ACTCGACGCCGTCAATGCACCGTTGGCAGTTGCCGGACATTGCCGCCTGGTGCCGTGGGCGAATCCATGATGTCGCCCATGCCGTTGATCCAGTGCGTCATGCCCGTGCTCACGACTTCGCGCTGCTTGCCATCCACCGGATCCACGGTGAGATCCACTCCGCGGAGCGCCCGATCCATCTCGTCGAACTGGCTCTGCGACGCCGCGGTGCGCCGCTGATAGTCTTGCTGGATCGACGCCATGCTGCGTTGGAAGTCGCTCATCGCGCCCTGTGCAGCGCCCCCGTTCATCTGCAGTTGCCGATACTCCCACTGCGGATTGATGGCCAGGGTGCTCATCGCGTGCAGCATGGCATTCAGCGTTTGCGCCGCACGATCTTCTGGCGCGATGAAACTGCACAGCCACGTCACAATCCACGCGCCCGACCCCTGCATCTGCGTGTACTGCGTTTCCGCAAACACGTACGCCACCTTGGTGCCGGTGCTCGACTCGCAGCGATACACCACCTGGCCGGCGGTCGTTGTCTGGTTCTGTCCGCTTTGATGAATCGGAGTCTCGCGCTCCATTGATTTCAGTTTCAACTGCGTGCAGGCGCGAGAAAACCGCGCCTGTCCATACACGTCCGCGAACACCCATCCCGGCCGGTAGTCCGCCACGATTTCCTGCGCCACGTTCCGCGGATTGTAGAGACGTCCCTCCGTGAATCCGAGACTCCGCAGCGTTGGAGTGAGCGGTGCGTAGGGCGGGACGCGATAGTCGCCGAGGCGGATGTCCACCTGGCCGTCCGGAGACACCATGTCTACCATGATCCGCGGATCGAGCACGCCAAAGCGGTACGTGCCCCCAACCGTCTTCCACCCAGTCGGCACGCTGAGGCTGAAGGCCTGTTCGGCCGGATCGGCGAAGGTGGTCCAGCTCGAAACCACGTGC
The DNA here is from genome assembly GCA_035935375.1 of Gemmatimonadaceae bacterium. Classification (GTDB taxonomy): domain Bacteria; phylum Gemmatimonadota; class Gemmatimonadetes; order Gemmatimonadales; family Gemmatimonadaceae; genus JADGGM01. Next base: position 931 of record DASYXE010000129.1, read on the forward strand.
GACGCGGCACTTGGGTACGCGCTCTGGGCACTGGAGACCGCAGCCAACAGCAGTCCCGGCGCGCACATCAGCTTCCCTATCATGGCTGACGCCTCCTCGACGGTGGCGGGGGCAACACGATAGTGCGGAGCGCGAAACCGCGCCAGCGCCGCAACCGGCAGCCCGCGCTGGGCTGTCGTCTCCCTTGCGCGTGTATGAGACGTGTCAGGATGTGACGTTTGATCTGGAGGAGATGCGGGGCGGAGAATACAGTCAAGCGTCCCATGTTCGCGTCGCCACGACGCAGGGGTTCGACATGCGCAAAGCGCTCGTTCTCGCCGTCGTTCTGGTCGTGCCTGTTGTCGGTCCCGCGCCTGTCTGTGCGCAGCGACTCATCACATCGGGGCCGCTTGCCTCCGTCCCGGCTCCGGTTTCGCTCGACACGACCGGTCGTTTTCGCGCGGCGTTCTCGCGGGTGGGCGACGATGTCTACCTCGCCGGCCAGCCCACCGAGCGCGGACTCCGCGAGCTGCATGACCAGGGCGTGACGACGGTCGTGAACCTCCGCACGCCGGAAGAAATGAAAGGCGTTGGATTCGACGAGCAGGCGTTGGTCGAACAACTCGGGATGACGTACGTCTACCTTCCCGTGCGCGGCGGGGAGCCGTACCCGTACTCGCCTGAGACGGTGAAGAAGTTCGCCGACGCAATGGCGCGAACGAAGGGGAAGATCCTCCTTCATTGCACGATCGCGTGGCGGGCAAGCCACTTGTGGGCCGCTTATCTCATTGCAGAGCGGGACGTGCCCGTAGAGGCAGCTCTCAAGAACGCCGAGGCGATCAACCTGATGGGGCACATGTCGATGGGGACTCAGCCAGTCGAAGACTTCCTTGGACGTCGCCTCCCTGAGCTCGACCATAAGTAACGCGAACGATCCGGGGCGTTAATGGTCGCCCGGTTCAATCTACCACGTACAGGAATCGAATCAGCGGTCCAAGCGTCCCGCTATCCCGACCACCCAGAAGCATCCCGTCGACCAACAGTTTTGCATTTGGATCCGCCAACGCCCACCCGTTCACCGCGTCCTCAGAGTTCGTCCCGCGTAATCGGATCCACTCGGCCTCCACCTGCGCGGTACACGTCACATCCTGGTCATAGGCCACGAAGTACAGCCTTCCATTGTTCGGTTCCTCGCCTCCGTCGATCAGCCACACACAGTGCCAGGAATCCTTTCCTCCAAACCTGCAGTGATGATCGGTTTGCGTTGCATCCCCGAGAGCAAACGAAAAGGCGGTGACCTTCACCTTCGCGTCTTGCTGCCGACCTTGCTCCGCCCGCGTGTGAACTTTGTCAACCATCTTTTTCGCATCTGCCTTGGACTTCCAGATGCCCCCTGCGCCATATACAGTCGGCCTAACGCTCACCGTGTCCACACTCGCGTTCCAAGCATCTTTCATCGGCCCGCTCGCACGTGTATAGCAGGCGTTATCGCCTTTTCTCGACTGGAGGACATCGACCACTTTTTTCCCTTGGCCCGCGAACGCAACCAACTTCTGCACCGTGGCACGCACCGGAACCCAGTCGAAGCCGTGCGGCGGAGTATCCGACCACACTAACCGCACATCGCACCTCCCGGACGTCGCGCGCCCTTTGATCCGGCGATGGAGAACGGTCTCACTGCGGAGGCATGTGAGCAATTCCCGACCGGCCGGCGAGCGTTGAGCATACGGCGGCGTGGCAGCGCGCGTCAGCCCTACGCGGCGAACACAGTCCACGAGCAGACGGGGAAGGCCGACATCCTGAGGACCGCGCTGCGCCCGTCAGCCCGGCCTCGCGTCCCGGGCCGTGCAGCGCCATACTGTGCGTGCGGCGGCGCGGTCACGAGGGATTCACCGCAATCGGACGACACCGGAGAGCCCTATGCCGGACATGAGCAGGTGGGAAGCGGACGATCCAGGCGTCTCACCGGAATGGTGGCGCGATCGAAAGCACAACTTTCCAATGCGCGCGCGGAAGGCATTCGAGGACTTTCACGACAAGCTCTGGGTCTATCGCAATCAGCAGAGCGAGCAGCACCTGTACGAGGTCAAGCAGGCCGTATTATCCCTCATCGCCTCGATCAACGAGGTGTCCGATTTTCACCTCAAGATCGCGCGCGTGCGGGTCGGCGTGGCGCACAAGTATCCCAATCTGCTTCTGGCGCTGCAGAACTTCCTCGACGTGCTCACGCCGCACGTGACGCCCGATGTCTATCGGAACGTGTAGCGTGGTCAGGCATCTGGCCGCCTAACTGACTGCCCGCGGCGGGAATCGAACCCGCACGCTCCGACCGTCGGCAGCGAGCCACGCCTTCTTCGCAGTCAACGATGTGTCCACCGCGCGAGCGCGCACACCTTTTTGAGCACGTCCGGCCCGAACAGCGCCTCGTCAACGTCGGTCCACGAGCTCAGAGATCCGGGAGCCTCCTGTTCAGCGATATCCTGGTGGATTCGGCCGAGTGATTCGAGCTCTCGCAGCCTGCGTTTCGCACAATCGTACTGTGCGAGCTCGAGATGCTGAAACTCCCCATGCGGGACGCCTAACAGTCTCCAGGCAGAGACGGTGTCTCCCGATCTCCGAATCGTCCCGGAGTCGATGTACAGCTCGACTGAGGTGTCGGAAACGACGCGCACCCACGCACGCGATGCCACCTGGCGCCAGTCGTACGGTCGCATTCCGCACGCGGTTGTTGCATTGCGCTCCGCCACGGTTCGCGGTGCGATCGACTGCCACGACGTCGGGGTCGCGGTATCCTCCACTTGTGATGCGCCGTCGTAGTCGATTTCGGAACGCTGCTGAAACGCCCGCGCCTGACAGTCGATGACCCAGTCCACAACGCTGCTCGTGACCTTCCGACCATCTGCTCGCAGCCGGGGAGGCTGGTATTGCATCCGGACCCGGACTGCGACGGTGTCTCCCCGGTGCCGGAGCGTCTCGAGATCGATGAACAGGCTCACGCTGTTGTCGCGATCGGTCGCGGTCGGCCACCAACGCGTCGTGTCGTTCTGCGCGGCTGCTCGCACGGAGCAGATGCACGAAACCAGGATAGCGGCTGTTACAGCGCGAGTTGCCGACGCGAACAGGACTCGGGGCATGTATCCGACTTCGTTCAGTCGATGGCACTGCGACGATTGCTCGGCGAGCCGGAGCGGCGGGCGTCGTCACTAAGACTGGCGTTCCAACTGAGCTCCGGCAATGCAGGCGTTCGTGGCGGGCGCCACAGTTGAGCCGGCTTGCCATGCTCCCCTTGCGCTTCTACAAGAAGTGCCACATTCTCCAGGCCGAGTCCTGTAGAAGCAAATAGGGAGACCGGCGGGACGACGCCGCCCGGGAGGCACGATGTTGAGCGAACTCTGGAGCGACCTGCGCTATCGCGCACGCGCCCTGTTCCGGCGCAACGCCATGGAACGCGAGCTCGACGCCGAGCTCCACTTCCATCTCGATCGCGAGGCCGAGAAATACACGCGGCTCGGTGTCCCGCCGGAGCTCGCCTCGCGCCGCGCGCGCATGGCCTTCGGCGGCATCGAACGCACGAAAGACGAGAGCCGCGACCGCCGCGGCACCGCGCTCCTCGAAAGCGTCGCGCAGGACCTTCGCTACGCCGCGCGCGGGATCCGCGCCAAACCGGCGTTCGCCTCGGGCGTCGTGCTCGCGCTGGCGCTCGGCATCGGCGCCAACGCGGCGATGTTCGCCGTCGTCGACCGCCTGCTGCTCCGGCCCCCCGCGTATCTGCGCCACCCATCCCGCGTGCACCGCGTCTACCTGTCGCAGACGATCGATCGCCAGGAAACCACCAACGACTACACGTCCATCGGCCGGCTCGTCGATGTCCGCCGCCTAACGCACAGCTTCGACGCGGTGACGGGGTTCACCACCTTCACCATCGCGGTGGGCGACGGCGACGCCGCACGCGAGATCCCGGTCGCCGGCGTGAGCGCCGGCTACTTCTCGCTCTTCGACGCGCGGCCGGCGGTCGGCCGCTTCTTCCGCGCCGACGAGGACAGTCTGCCCGCCGGCGTTCCGGTCGCGGTGCTGGGCTACGGCTACTGGCAGTCCCAGTTAGGCGGACGCGCCGACGTCCTCGGGACGAGGCTGCACATCGGACAGGGGTGGTTCACCGTCATCGGCGTCGCCCCGAAACGCTTCGCCGGCTTCGACGGCGGGGACGTATCGGGCGCACCCGCCATCTGGCTGCCGCTCGCGGCCTTCGCGTGGAACATGCGACCCGAAGACCACTCTCGCGACTACCATTGGCAGTCCTTCCAGATCGCCGTCGAGCGTGCACCCGGTGTGACCGTCGCTCAGGGGACGGCCGACCTCACCGACGCGTTCGTCCGGAGCCGCCTGAGCGAGCGGTCCGACGACCCGAGCTGGGCGGCCACCGTGCGCGACCGTCGCCCGCGCGCGACGCTCGGCCCGGTCGAGGCCGACCGCGGTCCGACGGCGGGTCCCGAAGCGAAGATCGTGCTGTGGGTGAGCGGCGTGGCGCTCATCGTGCTCGTGATTGCCTGTGCCAACGTCGCGAACCTGCACCTCGCGCGGACGCTCGCGCGCCGCCGCGAGATCGCGCTCCGCCTCGCGTTGGGCGTGAGCCGCGGCCGCCTCGTGCGGCAGCTGCTCACCGAGAGCCTGCTCTTCGCCGCGTTAGGCGGCGTCGCCGGCCTCGCGGTGGCGCAGTGGGGCGGCGCGGCCATCCGCGCGCTGTTCGTGCACGATGCGGCCGGAACCATGCTGTTCGCCGATCCGCGCACGATCGCCATCACGGCGGTGATCACGGCCGTGGCCGCGCTCGCGACCGGGCTCGCCCCCGCGGCGTACGCGCTCAACGGCGATATCGCGCACTCGCTGGGCGCCGGCGGACGCGAGGCCGGCGCTCGCCGATCGCGGCTCCGCCAATCGCTCCTGCTCGTGCAAGCCATGCTCTCGGTCGTGCTCTTGATCGGCGCCGGCCTGTTCGTGCGCAGTCTCGTCAACGTGCGCCATCTCCACATGGGCTACGACGTGAGCCCGGTGCTCGTCGTCGCGGAGAACCTCCGCGGCGCGAAGTTGCCGACGCCCGACCGAAAGGCGCTCGAGGAACGGCTCGCTGTCACCGCGGCATCGATGCCGGGCGTCGTCGCGGCGACGCCGGCGGCCTCGATTCCGTTCTGGGCCTTCGAGGGCCGCGATCTGTACGTGGCGGGGATCGACAGCGTCTCGCTGCTCGGCAATTTCACCATGCAGGCCGGCGACACGGCGTACTTTCGTACGTTAGGCACGCGCCTGCTGCGCGGGCGCGGCTTCACGGCCGGCGATCTCGCCGGCGCGCCGCCGGTCACGGTGGTGAGCGCCGGCATGGCGCGTGTGCTCTGGCCGCGCCAGAACCCGCTCGGCAAGTGCCTGCGCATCGGAGCCGATACCGCGCCGTGCACGACCGTCGTGGGCGTCGCCGAGGACCTCCATCTGCGGTCGCTCAGCTCCACGCGCGAATTCACGTACTATGTGCCGATCGCGCAGTTTCCCGACGCGACGGGGATGCTGCTGGTGCGTGTCTCGGGCGACGCGGCGGCGTGGACGGACCGCGTGCGCCGCGAGCTCCAGCCCCTCATGCCGGGCTCGGCGTACCTCACGGCGATTCCGTTAGGCACGATCATCGATCCCGCGATGGACAACTGGCGCGTCGGCGCCACGATGTTCGTCGCGTTCGGCGCGCTTGCCCTTGTGCTCGCCGCCGTCGGTCTCTACAGCGTGATCGCCCACGGTGTGGTCCAGCGCCGGCAGGAGCTCGGCGTGCGTTTGGCGCTCGGCGCGCCGCGGCCACGCGTCGTCGCGATGGTCGTTGGCGATGGCGTGCGCGTCGTGCTGGCCGGTGTCCTGGTGGGCAGCGGGCTGGCCGCGGCCGCGGGTCGATGGGGCGGCGGCCTCCTGTTCGACGAATCGCCGACGGATCCGATCGTGTACGTCGGGGTCGCGGCCGTGGTCGTGTTGGTTGCGCTCCTCGCGACGGCTGCGCCGGCCGTGGCGGCGGGCCGGGTGGATCCGACGGTGACGCTGCGCGGGGACTGAGCAACGCGCCGGCGGTTCGCGGTGTCTCAAGGGGACGCTGCATTCCGCGCCCGCCCGACATCGCCGACCCTTGCCTGGACCGTCCATGCTCGCACCCTGGACCCAAGCCGTGCGCAGCCTCGCCCGCCGCCCGGGATTCGCCGTCTCCGCCATCCTCATTCTCGGCGCCGGCATCGCCGCCACGACCAGCGTTTTCTCGATCGTCGACGAAACGGTCTTGCAGCCGCTGCCCTATCCGCACGCCGACCGGCTCGTTTCCGTTCTCGAGGCGAACTCGGCCAAGAGCGAAGCGGCCGGTCTCATCGCGCCCGCGCGGCTCGAGGACTGGAACCGGCTCAACCACACCTTCACCGCCCTCTCGGGCGAATACTGGGAAAACGTCACCGAGACGAGCGGCGATACGCCCGAACGGTTAGGCGGGCTTCGCGTGACGCCGCGATTCTTCAGCGTGTTCGGCGTGAGCGCGGCCGTCGGCCGCACGTTCTCGCCCGACGAAGAAGCGAGCGGCGGACCAGCCGCGGTCGTGATCAGCGATCACCTGTGGACGCGCCGGTTCCACCGCCGCGCCGACATCACGAGCCAACACCTGGAGCTCAAGAACCAGAGCTTCACGATCGTCGGCGTGATGCCGCCGAGCTTCGGCGACAAGAACCTCGACGTGTGGCTCCCCGCGCAGCTCGCGCCGTTCCTGATGCAACAGCGCGACGCCCGCTTCCTGACTGGGATCGGGCGCCTCCGGCCCGGCGTCACCATCGAACAAGCCCG
>DASYXE010000130.1:0-7166 GCA_035935375.1 Gemmatimonadaceae bacterium
GAATCGTGTCGACCGACCGCTCCCGCGGGGTTCAGACCGTCATCGATCACTTCCTCGTCTCGCTGGCCGACGTCCACGGCAGCGACGCTATCGCTGTAGTGCTGTCCGGGTCAGGATCGGATGGCGCCGCGGGCATCGAGAGCGTCAAAGAGCACGGCGGCATCACGATCGCGCAGGATCCACGCTCGGCGCAATTCGACGGTATGCCACGGGCCGCGATCGAAACCGGCTGCGTGGACTTCGTTCTCACGCCCGAACAGATCGGCGAAGAGCTGACGCTGATTGCGCGGCATCTCGCGGAAGATCAGCGTTCGACCGCGCTGGCTCCAGCTGGGGATGGCGACATCGAGAGGATTCTGTTGATGCTGCGGAGCCGGACGGGCGCCGACTTCCGAGGGTATCGCCGCGCGACCGTGCACCGGCGGATTCTGCGTCAGATGCTCGCGCAACGCGCGAGGACGCACGCTGACTACCTCGAGTATCTCCGCAGCCATCCAGAAGATCTCGACACGCTGCAGCACGACTTGCTGATCGGCGTGACGCACTTCTTTCGCGATCCAGAGGTCTTCACGGCGCTCAAGGAATCGGCATTCCCCGCAATGATGGCCGGTCGGCCGGCCGATTCTCCGATTCGCGCGTGGGTGGCGGGATGTTCGAGCGGTGAGGAGGCGTACTCGTTCGCCATCGCGCTTTCGGAGTTTCGCGAGGAGACCAACACAACGGCCGTCGGCATCCAGGTGTTCGCCACCGACCTCAGCGAAGCGGCGATCGCACGGGCGCGGAAAGGGTTGTACCCGACATCGATAGAGTCCGACGTGTCATCGGAGCGCTTGAGCCGGTTTTTCAGTCGCGAGGATGGAGGGTATCGAGTGACCCGCGAAATACGGGATCAGTGCGTCTTCGCCACGCAGAATTTGGTGCGGGATCCGCCGTTTTCGCAGCTCGATGTGATCAGTTGCCGCAACGTTCTCATCTACTTCGAGCCGGTTCTGCAGAAGCGCCTGATCCCGATGTTCAATTATGCGCTCAAGCCGAGCGGCATTCTTGTGTTAGGCGCGGCGGAATCGGTCGGCCAGGGAAGCGACTATTTCGTTGCGCTCGACAAGCGGCAGCGCATCTTCCGCCCACAGGTCGGACCGCGACCGCTCATGGACGCAGGGCGTGTCGCCGAGATCTTCCCCCTGTCGCACGAGCGCGCGTCGCGCGATCGAGTCGTGCCGCACTCGACGCCCGACGGCATTCGACAGGATGCGGATCGAGCTGTCCTCAGTCGCATGGGATTGCCCGGCGTGGTGATCAACGACCGACTCGAGGTCACGCAGTTTCGAGGGGATACGTCGGCGGTGATGCAGCACTCGGCGGGCATGGCCAGCCTCCACGTGTACAAGCTGGTGCGGCCAGAGATCCTGCCGCGGCTCCGCACCGCCATCGAGACTGCCCGCGCGTCGTACGACGTCGTGCGCGAGCAACGCATCGCGCTGGACGAAGGGGAAGAGGTGCGGTACTTCGACATGGAGGTCATCCCCTTCCGGTCCGGCCAGATGCGTGATCGCTACTTCGTGATCCTATTCGCTCCGGATACATCGGCAGCGGCCGCGGCCGAGGGCGTGCAACGGCGCAAGCGCGGCCGGGCGCAACGAGCGCCGAAGGCAGAGGCTCGACCGGCTCGTGAAGTGACCTCCCTGCGCGATGAGCTCGCGGAAACCAAGCGATACCTGCAGGACGTCATCGAGCAGTACGAGGGCGCCAACGAGGAGCTGCGCGCCGCGAACGAGGAGCTCCAGTCGAGCTTGGAAGAGCTGCAGAGCAAGGGCGAGGAGCTCGAGACGACGAAGGAAGAAGTGCAGTCGACGAACGAAGAGTTGACGACGGTGAATGATGAACTGCGGCATCGCAATCGCGAGCTCGCTGCCGCGTCCGCCGACCTGATGAATGTGTTCGCGAGTACGAAGATCCCGATTGTCATCGTCGACGGCAGCTTGGCCGTTCGTCGATATACGCCGGCCGCGGAGCAGGTCGTCAAAATCATTCCGACAGACGTGGGTCGTCCGCTTACGGACCTGCGCCTGCGAGTCCCCTTGCCCGACCTGGAGGCACGCATAGCGGCAACGCTCGCGACGCTGACAGTGGATCAGCTCGACGTCAAAGACGACCAGGGGCACTGGTGGTCCTTGTCGATACGACCGTATCTGACGGTCGACCGAAAAGTGGATGGGGCAGTGCTGGCCTTTTCGGACATTGACGTCATCAAGCGATTCAGCCAGGACACCGAGCACACGTCGGAAGAGCGCCGGCAGGCACTCGTTGAGAAAGAGGCGGCGCGGATGGCCGCGCACGACGCGAACGTCGCCAAGACGTCGTTTCTCACGCATCTGAGCCACGACCTCCGAACTCCGTTAACGGCGATTTCCGGCTACGCGGACCTGCTCGATCTCCTGGTCCACGGTCCGCTCACCGCGGGGCAGCAACAGGACGTGACGCGGATCAAGCGCAGCGCCAGTTACCTTCTGGGTCTCGTCACTGACATTCTGAATTTTGCCAAGTTCGAGGCCGGCGCGACACAGTTGATCATCACGCCCGTGAGCGTCGAGAGCGCCGTGTCGACGCTGGAGGCGGTGGTCGAGCCGCTGCTCCACGCAAAAGGATTGCACTGGGAGCACGGTGAATGTGAGACCTACGTGTTGGCCGATGCGGAGCGCCTGCAGGAGATCCTCCAGAATCTGACGACCAACGCGATCAAGTTCACGTCGGCCGGCGGCATCACGGTGCAGTGCCGTGCGACGGGAACGACGGTAACGATCGCCGTACGCGACACCGGTGTGGGCATTCCGCCGGATCACGTCGATCGCATCTTCGAGCCGTTCGTACAAGTCGAGCGGACCTATACGAACACCCCGAACGGGGGCGTCGGCCTGGGACTGGCCATCAGCCGATCACTGGCGCGCGCGATGGGCGGTGACATCACGGTTGAGAGCACGTTAGGCGGCGGATCGACGTTCGAGCTGACGCTCCCGCGCGTCCCGGACTGACGGGGGAATGGGGAAGCGCGAGCGACAGCGAGCGCTTCCCCCTCGTTCCCGCGATGCAACGTTGCGTGCCACTTGCGGTTGCATAGCGCGCTGAACGCATTCCGAAGCGCGCGGTAGGCGGCGTATAGGGCGCGTCAAAACGATTTCCATACGGGACAAATCGCGGACTGGGGAACGCGGTATGCAGCACTCAATGCTTCTGTCGAACGACGAAGCCGCCCGTCGTGTGCGTCACCGCGTCGCCGCTCGAGCGAAACCCCAGACGTTGCTCCGATGAATTCACCGTCATGACATCCGGATCACTCGAGTTGTTGCTGGCCGCTCTCATCGCGGTAGGGCTCGGGCTCGTTATTGTGTTCCGACGGATTGGGGTGCGCCAGTACGAAGCCGCGACGGAACGCGAGCGCGAGCTGCGGCTGCAAGCTGATGATCTCCGTCGTCAGGCCGAAGAGGGGCGACGGCGTATCGCGGCGATCCTCGATGGTCTGCCCGATGCGGCCACGGCGTTCGACGCGCAGTGGCGCTGGCTCTACCTCAATCCCGCGGCTGCCGTCTGGCTGCGGCGATTGGGTAAGGATCCGGATCGCGTGATCGGACGCGTCGTGTGGGAAGAGTTGCCGGATCTCGTCGGCACTCCGTTCCAGCGCGCGATGCTGCGCGCCGTTACGGAGCGCCAGCCGGTGGAGCACCTCGCGTGCTACGAGCCGACGGGATCGTGGATCGAGCAGAGCGTGGTGCCGCTGCCGGAAGGCGTGGTGACCTTCGCGCGCGATGTCACGGAGCGCATTCGGTTGCACGATGCGTTGCGCGATGAGGCTCGCGTGCTCGCCACGCTGCAAGAGATCGGGAGCATGGTGGCGGCGGAGCTCAATCTGCCGCGTCTGGCGCGGGTGGTGGTCGAGGAGGCGACGGCGCTGGTCGGCGGAACGTTGGGCGCGTTCTTTTACCGCGACGCCGACTCGCCGGACTCGCCGCTGGAGCTCGTGTCCGTCGCCGGCGCGTCGCACGACATCGCCGGTCCCGTCACGCTGCCGGACGACGTGCCCGGGCTGGCGCCGGTGGTCGCGGGCGCGGCCCCACTCCGGTTAGGCGAGCTCACGCCGCCCCTCGCCTTCGGCGCGCTCGCCGACGACCTGCCCGATCCGTTAGGTAACGCGTTCGCACGGAGCGTGCTGGCCGTACCGGTCACGTCGCACTCCGGCATGGTCCTCGGCGTGCTCTGTTTGTTGGACGAGCTGCCCGGCCAGTTCTCGGAGCGGCACCAGCGCATCGCCCACGGCATCGCTTCGTGGGCGGCGGTGGCGTTGGACAACGCCCGCCTGTACGAGGCCGAACGGAGCGCGCGCGCCGAGGCGCAGGTGGCGAGCCGGGCGAAGAGCGACTTCCTCGCGACGATGAGCCACGAGCTGCGCACGCCGCTCAACGCGATCGCCGGCTACACCGAGCTGCTCACCCTGGGCGTGCGCGGCCCGATGAACGAGGTGCAGCGCGATTATCTCGAGCGGATTCAGCGCGCGCAGCACGAGCTGCTCGCGTTGATCAACGACGTGCTCAACTTCGTGAAGGCCGAAAGCGGACGGCTGCACTTTGCCATGCAGCCGGTGCCCGTGCGCGACTTGGTCGATGGACTGGAGGTGTTGTTCGGTCCGCAGATGAACGCGCGGCACCTCGTGTACGAATGGATTCCGGGTGACGACGAGGCGCTCGTGTACGCCGACCCGGATCGTTCGCGTCAAGTCTTGCAGAACCTCGTGTCGAACGCGGTGAAGTTCACGCCGCCCGGCGGGCGCATCGCGGTGCGTGCCGCGGCGCGCGGCGACACGGTGCGCATCAGCGTGCGCGACACGGGGATCGGCGTGGCACCCGAAAAGCTCGAGTTCATCTTCGAGCCGTTCGTCCAGCTGGACCGCGATCTCACGTCGTCGCGCGAAGGCGCGGGGCTCGGCCTCGCAATTAGCCGAGATCTCGCGCGCGCGATGGGCGGCGACATCACGGCGCGCAGCTCGCCCGGCAAGGGGTCGACGTTCACGCTCGCCTTACCGAAGGCGCGCCAGATTCACTCCGACGGCGACGGAGCAGGCGCGCCCACGCTCAGGGTTGACGAAGCGGTCCGCCGCGACCCGACGATTTGAGATCGTCGGGCAGGCTGTTCCACTGCGCCTGCGTCAGTAGCTTCTTCACCGCATCGAGCGCGTGCTCGCGCGCCTCACGTGCTTCGGCGAGGCGCGGTCTGAGCGAGAGGACCAGCGCGCGCGGGTCGGCGTTGCTGCCTGCGTCGTCGATGCGCTTCCGGATCGCCGCCTGCACGCTGTCGGTCTTCGCCTGCAACTGCGCGGCAATCGGTTGGAGCTTGGCGACTACGTCGTCGGTGAGGTGCAGCGAGTCCTTGAGCGCGATGATGGTGGTGACCGGATTGGTGAAGCCGCGCCCCATGCGCGAGGCAAAGTCGGACGCGGTGCCGGGGCCCGTGGTGGGCTGATCGGGTCCGCCGCTCCGCCCCCCGCGTCCGCCGCCGCCGAACGCGGCGCGCAGCCGGTCGCGCGTGCGGTCGGGGCCTAACGTAAAGTGTCCCTGGAAGCCGATCTGGAACGGCACGCGGAACGCGCTGGCCGACGCCGCCGTGGATCCGAACCGCTCGTTCACCTGATACACATAGCTGTTCGTGGTCTGGTCGAAGCCGCGGACGAACAGCAGCGTCGGATCGGGGAGCCGCACCGCGCCCCATCCGTGCGCGCCGTTCGCGCCATGCAGCAGCTCATCGATGCCCGAGATCAGGTTCGTGGTGACGATCGACAGCGTGAGGCGGCGGTCGAGGCCGAGTACGTTAGGCCGGATGTTGAGCTGCAGGTCGAACGCCGGCTGCCACGGTCCATCGCAGCTGTTGCGCGCGGCGACGGTGCCGAGTTGGGCGAGCAGGCAGTCGCGCACGGACGGCGTGGCGGACGAAAGTACGCGGCGCATCGCGTTGGCGACGGCGGTGTCGGCGGTGGTGGCCGGATTGAAGATGAACGCGCGGTCGTTGCGTGCGCCGTCGCCGTTGATGTCCGACGCGACGAGCGGCGTGAACGGCGCGCCGGACGAGAGCCGCGCGATGCTGGTGAGCTCGATGGCCTGGTTGACGGGCACGGTGAACGTGCCGATGAACGAATGCTCGCGCTGGAAATTGCTGTTGGCCCACTCGGGGTGATTCGGGTTGCCGGCCGTGGTCGGCGAGCCGAAGCCGGCGGTCGCGGAGCAACACGAGAACGACGACTCGTCGCGCGCTTTGGTGAACGTGTACGAGATGGAGTACACGGCGCCCGCGTCGGTGAAGCCGTTGAGGCCGAGCGTGACCTGGCCCGACTGCGACGCGAGATTCGATTGCACCTGGATGACGTCGCCTAACTCCGGGTGCAGCCGCGAGGCCGCGCTGTTGACCACGCCGCTCACCGGATCGATGTCGGCCGGCGATACATAGACGGGCCGGTTGTTCTCATCGGCCAGGCGAAACTTGGGCACGGTGTCGAGGTTGAGGTCCGAGAAGCCGTACTGGCTGACGCCGCGCGTCCAGTTCGCGTCGACGGTGATGCCGATGCGCTCGAACACCCGGCGCTGGACGCCTAACGACGCGCGCCAGGCGCGGGGCGAGGCGAAGCTCGGGTCGAACACGACGACGTTCGGCTGCGACTGGCCCAAGGTCGCCCCGGCGCCGCCGACGCACTGCGTCGGGATGGTCGACGGGTCGAAGGCGAACGACGTCCAGTCGGGGATCGGCACCTGGTCGCCGATGCAGACCAGTTGCGATTCGGTCCCCGGCAGGCCCGTCGCACCCTGCGCGGCCGCGAACAACCCGCTCGGCGTCGGACTCCGGAACTCGCCGACGCCGCCCCGGATGATGGTGGACGCGAAGCCGCCACCTCCGCCTAACAGAGTGGTGAACCCCATGCGCGGGCTCACGCTCAGCTCCGACGGAAAGTGGTCAGTGCGGCGGCCGAACAGCGAGTCGACGAGCGGATTGAACGCCGGCGCGCCCGATTCGGTGGCGCCTTCCACGCGCGCGCCGTAGGTGACCTGCAGCACGCGGCCTGCGCGCCAGATGTCTCCGAGATAGAACGCCGCGTTCTCGCTGGTTCCGGCTCGAAGGTTCGGCGCGAGCGT
>DASYXE010000131.1:0-2166 GCA_035935375.1 Gemmatimonadaceae bacterium
TCTGCGCGATGCCGAAGGGCACCTTCTGTCTCGTCGATTGCTGCACGTTCAAGAAGTTCACATAGATGCCCTGGGCCGTCTCGGGCCGCAGGTACGCGACCGACGCGCTGTCCTCGACGGGCCCGATGAACGTCTTGAACATCAGGTTGAACATGCGCGGCTCGGAGAGCGTGCCCTTCATGCCGCACACGGGGCACTGCGCGTCGGCGGTGCCGGGCGTGCCTTTGATTTTCGGGTCGTCGGCGCGAAAGCGTTTCTTGCAGTTGCGGCAGTCGACGAGCGGGTCGACGAAGCCGGCGACGTGGCCCGAGGCTTCCCAGACGCGCGGGTGCATGAGGATGGCGGCGTCCAGGCCTTCGATGTCGTCGCGGGCGCGCACCATGGCGTGCCACCACCGGTCCTTGATGTTCTTCTTGAGCTCCACGCCTAACGGTCCATAGTCCCAGACGGAGCCGGTGCCGCCGTAGATCTCGGACGACTGGAAAATGAATCCGCGCCGCTTGCACAGGGACACGAGGCGGTCCATCACGTCGGGATGCGTTGCGTTAGGCATTGGCTGAAGGACGGGAGCGAGCGGACTCAGGGCGCCGCCACCAGGCGCCGCGCGATCAGGTCGCCGTGGAAGCGGCCGTTCTCGATGAAGGTCTTGTTGGCATCGTTGCCCGATGCGATGACCCCGGCGATGAACACGCCGGGCACGCGGGTCTCCATCGTGGCCGGGTCGTGCGCCGGGATCCCGGTGGCAGGATCGATCGGCACCTCGAGCTGCACCAAGAGCTGCGCGTTGGGCTGATAGCCCACCATCAGGTACACGTGGTCGGCGCGCACCCGATCGATCCCGTTAGGCGTGTCGAGCACCACGTGCTCGGGCGTGATCTCGCGCACGCGCGACGAGAACCGCGCGCCGATGCTGCCTTCCTTGATGCGGTTCGTGATGTCGGGCAGCACCCACGGCTTGATGTTGTGGTCCAATTGCGGCAGGAAGTGGACGACGGTCGTCCGCGCACCCGAACGGTACAGATCGAGCGCCACTTCCACCGCCGAGTTGCCGCCGCCCACCACCACCGCATCCTGTCGGAACGCCCAGTGTCCCTCGGTGAAGAGGTGCGTCACGTGCGGCAGGTCCTCGCCCGGCACGTCGAGCCGGTTCGGGTGCCCGAAGTAGCCCGTGGCGATTACGACGGCTCGCCCGCGCGTCTCGCGCAACTCGCCGTGGCGCGTGCGCGAGTCGACGGCGAACGCATCGTCGCAGCGGCGGATGCGTTCCACGTTCTCGTACTGCCTCACGTCGAGGTCGAACATCGTCGTGACCGCGCGGTAGTACGCGAGCGCGTCGCGCCGCGTGGGCTTCTCGGTGGCCACGATGAACGGCACGCCGCCGATCGACAGACGTTCGGGCGTCGAAAAGAACGTGATGTACGTGGGATAGCCCGCGATGCCGCTCACGACGCACGAGCGGTCGATGATCACCGCGCGGAGTCCCGCGCGCTTGAACGCGATCCCCGCCGCGAGCCCACAGGGCCCCGCGCCGATGATCACCGCATCGAGCCGCTCCGCCGCGTCCACGATCACTCGATGCCGATGATCTGGTCGCGGCGCGTCCCCACGCTCACGTACGCGATCGGCGTGTCTGCGAGCTCGCGGATGCGGTCCAGATAGCGGCGCGCGGGTGCGGGCAGGTCTTCTACCCGACGCGCGCCCGCCGTGCTGCTCTGCCATCCCTCGAACCACTCGTAGCGCGGTGTGACGCGCTCCAGGAGCACGAGGTCGCCCGGGAACTCGTCGTACACGTCGTCCTCGCCTTCATACGCGGTGCAGAGGCCGATGCGGTCGAGCGTGTCGAGCACGTCCAGCTTGGTCACCGCCAGTCCCGTCAGGCCGTTGACGCGCGCCGCGTAACGGACCACCACCGCGTCGAACCACCCGCAGCGCCGCGGACGGCCCGTGGTCGCCCCGAACTCGTTGCCTAACTTTCGCACCACCGCGCCCAGCGGCTCCTCGAGCTCGGTGGGCAGCGGGCCGTTGCCCACCCGCGTCGTATACGCCTTCACCACGCCTAACACGGCGTCGATCGACGTCGGCGCGAGCCCCGCGCCGGTTGCCGCGCCGCCCGACGTCGTACTGCTCGACGTGACGAAGGGATACGTGCCGTGGTCGACGTCGAGC
>DASYXE010000132.1:0-3274 GCA_035935375.1 Gemmatimonadaceae bacterium
GAGCGTGGGCGATGAAATCGTCGTCACGGAGCTCGATCACCACGCCAACATCGCGCCCTGGCGCGCACTCGCGGCCGAGCGCGGCATTACGGTGCGCATGGTGCGCATGCACCCGGACACGGGGCAGCTCGACTGGGACGACCTCGAGCGCTCGATCGGGAACCGCACGCGGGTCGTAGCGATCGGTGCCGCGTCCAATGCGTTGGGCACGATCAACGACGTCGCCCGCGCTACCCAGCTCGCCCATGCCGTGGGTGCGATCGCGTTCGTCGATGCGGTGCACTCCGCGCCGCACCAGCTGGTCGACGTCCGCGCCATCGGCTGCGATTTCCTCGCGTGCTCGGCGTACAAGTTCTACGGGCCGCACGTGGGCGTGTTGTACGGGACGAGCGAGCGGATTCTGGAAGTAGATGTCCCGCGGTTGGAGCCGGCGCCCGACACGGCACCCGAACGCCTCGAGACCGGCACGCAGAATCACGAAGGCATCGTGGGCGCCGCGGCGGCCGTGGACTTCCTCGCATCGCTGGGCGCCGGCGACACGCGCCGGGCGAGACTCGCGTCGGCGTTCGAGGCGCTGCACGTGCGAGGCGCTCAGTTAGTCACGAGCATGTGGAACGGCTTGGCCGCGATTCCCGGCGTGCGATTGTTCGGCCCGCCGCCCTCGTCGCCGCGCACGCCAACGATCTCGTTCGTCCTCGCGGGCCGTTCGTCCACCGATGTCGCGCGCCAGCTCGCCGACCGCGCGATCTATGCATCCAACGGCGACTTCTACGCGGCCACCGTGATCGAGCGCATCGGCATGGCGCCCGACGGCGTCGTCCGCGCGGGGTGCGCGTGCTATACGACGCAGGACGAGGTGGATCGGCTTGTTTCGGCCGTGAAGGAAATTGCGAGGCGATAGGGAAAGAGGGAAGCGGCGGCTAGCGCCGCCTGGGGGAAGAGGGAAGTGGGCGCCCCTTCCCACTTCCCTCAGGCGGCGCTCGCCGCTGCTTCCCTCAGCGCAGCGCTTCCCGGCTCCCAAACGGCTTCTTCCTCGACACCGTCGTCTTCTCCAACGCCGGCAGATACATCTCGTACAACGAGCCCGGATTCCACAGCGTCCAGCTGTCGTAGCCGGCGTCGTACACGGCGCGCTTCTGCTCCTCCAGCTCGTGCGCGCCGTAGCGCGGCTTGCCTAACGTGAACGCCTGGAGCCAGGGCCGCACGTGCGCCGTCGACACGATCTGGAGCTTCAGGTCGCGCTCGTGCGCCCGGCTCGTCGCATCGTAGATCACCTGGTACGGATTCGCGTTGGGCACAGCGAGACCGAACGCGCCGTGCGGGTAGAGCGACGGATACACCATCGGCAGCAGCACGTCCGTCCGCGGCGACAACGGCTCCCACTGCTGCCCCACCTCGAGCGCGCCGGGCACCGTCGTCACGAGACCGAAGATGTCGGCCGTGCAGAGCGCGCCTGACTTTCGCACGCGCGGACACGCCGCCTCGAGGAAATGCGCCAGCGCCTGCGGCTTCGTCAGCCCGCGCGCGTCGCGGAAGACCTGCGGCGGCAGACTCGGATACGGCTCCGGAAAGCGGATGTAGTCGAACTGCACCTCCGCGAAGCCTAACCGGGCCATCTCCTCGGCCACCCGGATGTCGTACTCCCAGATCGTCGTGTCGTACGGATCGACCCACGTCAGACCCTTCTTGTCGTGCCACGGCTGTCCGTTAGGCTGATGGATCACGTGGTCGGGATTCACCCGCGCCGCCACGGAATCCTTGAACACCACCAGCCGCGCGATCGGCCGGATCCCGTGCGCCTTGAGCGTGTCCATCAAATCCGCGAGATGCGGGATGCGGCCGCCGCGCCCCGCGTTGCGCTCCACCACTGGATCCTGCGACTCGTAGTTGAGCCCGAATTCGTCCTTCATGTCGATCACGAGCGCGTTGATCTCCGTCGAGTCCGCAATCGCGATCAATTGCCGCATCCGACGCGGACTCTGGGACGCCCACCGGTTCACGTACAACGCGCGCACGATCGTCGTGTCATCGAGCGACGCGACATGCACCGCGGCCGCCGGCGTCGCCGGCCCCTGCGCGCCCAGCGTTGGGCACAACACAGCCGCGGCGAGGAACCACAAAGTTTTGCGCATGGATGATCGGTGCTCCGCACGATCCAAATGGAGAGACGTACCCGCGCTGCCGCGCAGGGCCCGCACAATGTACGACGCTCGGTCCGCTCCCGTCACACACTATATTCCGTTACACCGCATGCCCCAATCGCTCAGCCGCATCCGCCGCCTCCATCCGACAGCTGCCGCACTTGTGTGTGCTGTCGTCGCGGCGTGCCACACGTCGCGGTCCGGTCCACCGCCCGCGGATTTTCTCCTGTTCACTGCCGATTCCACCTTCTGGATTCACTCCGGCCCGCAAGGCGTGCACGCGCGCGGGTCGCCCATTCAACTCGCCCGCTACGGCGGCAAGTTCTACGAGGTGTACGTCGCCGACGATGACCGGTCGTACACCGACGCCGAGATCGTCGGCCAACAAGTGTGGCGACGCGACATCGTGAACGGCGATTCGTCGCTCGTGTTCCGCGACACCACCATCGAAGGCATCGAGCACTGGTACACGCGCACGCATCCCCGCGACCACCCCTTGGATCCGGACGACGACTCCGACGACAACGATCCACACGTGTCGGCGACGAGCGAGCTCGACCTGCTCGACCAATTCGGACCGTACGTGTCGTACGAGTATCGCGCCGACCTCACGTTGGATGCGGGAGACGAGTGGCACATCGCACGACGCGGCGTGCTCGATCTGCGCGGCGCGCGAGACGTGACCGTCCGCGACTTGTTCGGCGACACCGCACAAACGCTGATCGCCAAGGGACGCACGCTCTTTGGTCAGGCCCTGGATTCGGTGCTGGTGTCCCGCGACACCCGCGCCCGCCAAGCCGCCGACGCCATTGGCGACTTCGCCTTCGACAGCGGCAGCTTCAATCTCATTCAACGCGGCGGGAAGCCCGCCGTCGAGTTCGTGTCGCCTGGACGAGGCTCCCGGGGCGGCGGCCTTACGTTGGCACTCCCGCCGATTCCGGCCGGGTCGCCCTCGTGGTGGAAGGTGAAAGAGGCCGGTCTTCCTGACAGCAGCGACTCGGCTACGCAACAGTGGCGGAGCGATGGTCTGCAAGTGATCACCCGCACGGCCTCCGGTGGAGACTCGGCGCGCGTGGAGCTGGTGGACAGCGCCCGACACGTGTGGAGTGTCGGCGAGGTCGAGGGACCCGTGC
>DASYXE010000133.1:0-6538 GCA_035935375.1 Gemmatimonadaceae bacterium
GGACGCGTTGCCCGACCCGTACACGTGAACGCCGTAGCCGAACTGATTGAAGAGGATGTTGTCCTGCAGCACCTTGGTGCCCGTGGCGTTCTGGGCGTAGATACCGTGCCCGTAGCTGGTGCTCGTCGATCCGTGGAAGCCGTTGTTGTAGACGATGTTCCCGTACGCCACCTGGTTAGGCCCTTCGGACCAGAGGCCGAAGCCGTCGCCCGAGTGGTCGTGCACGATGAGGTCGATGAACCGGCACCCGGGGCAGGCTGAGTTGATACCCTGAACGTTCTGCGTGCTCGTGTTCGTGTTGGAGAGCTCGAATCCCCAGTACCAGGTGAAGCTGCCGTTCACGGAGATGTCGCCGTTGATGGTCGCGCGCTCACCCGGATAGGCGCGGACGATGATCGGGGCGGTGGACGTGCCGTTGAGGGACGCGGTGTAGTCGGAGCGACCTTCACCGCTGCCGTAGGTGCCGGCGCGCAGCCAGACCGTGTCGCCCGGATGGATGCGGCCGCCCGCCCCGCCTAACGCGGTCGTCAGATCCCACGGCGACGACGTGCTGCCGTTTCCGCTGCTGCTGCCGTTCGGCGTCACGTACCAGCCGGCGTGCGTGCCGGTCGGCGGAGGCGGCGTGGTTCCGCCAGTCGAGCCGGTCTTGTTCTTCACGTTCACTTGCTCGGACGACTTGTTCGAGTGTCCTTGTGCATCCGTGGCGACGGCCGTGATCGTGTGCATGCCGTCCGCCATGGTCGTGGATGCCCAGGATGCGCTGTACGGCGACGCCGTGTCCTTGTTCGCGATCGATTTGCCGTCGACCTGGAACTGCACGCCGGTGACGCGAATCGCGCTCGTGGCGCTCGCGGTGATCTTCACGGAGCCGGTCACCGCCGCACCTGCCGTGGGCGCGGTGATCTTCACCGTTGGGCCGGTCACGTTGGTGCTGTCGACAGTCGGCGTGGAGCCGGAGCCGGCAATGATCACCATGTACATGTTGCAGTTGCCCGCGCGGTCCACGTTGCTGCCCAACGTCACCTTGCCGGCCGCGAACGTGCGCTTGAAGACGGCGAGGTGCTGCTGCCCGTAGAAGTCCGTGTTGGTGATCGTGGACGAGGTCTTGGTGAACGTCGAGGTCAACCACTTCGGTGCAGCGATACGATTGTCGTGCGCGACGTAGACCGTCACCGCGCGATCGACGTTGAAGCTCAGGAACGAGGTGCTTCCCGGCTTCGAGACCTTGTCGTTGTTGGCGGTCTGGATGTACGTGGCGCCCTGCACGATCGAGGGCAGCGGCGACATGGTCTTGTACGTGCGGTCCGTGTAGACCTTGGCGCCGACGGCCATCGTGCCTGTCATCGCGACGTAGGTCTTTCCACTCGCAGCGGCGATGCTGGAGACGACCACTGGTCCGGTCGGCGCGATGGCCGTGGTGCCATCGACGGCGAGCGGTGGTGATGTGTTAGGCGCTACGGTGTCTGAGCAGGCGGCCGCGGTAGCGACAGCGGCGCAACCAAACGCGAGGGAGAGGTGGGATCGTGAAATCCGCATCGGCAGGGTCCCGGGGTATACAGCGTCCGTTCGGCGGCCCGACGAGCGTAGCTTCCCATGAACGGAAAGCCGTAGCCTCGTAGCTTTGCGTCACCGGCTTTCGCCGGCTTTGCCCTTGTCGCGGTGGCCCGGAGGGCCGAGCGATCGTGCCTAGTAGTCCACTCGTGAAAACCATCGCGGGTCGTCGCGCCAACATCACATGGTGCGGTCCCGCAACTTCTGACGCGGACAATTATCGTAATCAGAGCTTGCGACTCAATACTGAGTTTGCGCGTGATTGAAGCCCTGACTGTTCGGTCAGACAGGATCGAAGCCCGACGCGCGTCGATTCACCTCGCGCGAGCTAACTCGTTGCGAAAATTATATGGGACCCCCGTGTGATCGAGATGAAACGAAGAGAGGGCACCGTCGCCGGTGCCCTCTCACTGTGTGAACTTCCTAATTCTACTGACCGACGCGATCGCGCACGGTCAGTCCCTCATCATTGCTTGAGCACGACGTACGTCTGGAACTGCGTCGACGTCGCCGGCATCGCCTGGCCACCGATTGCCGCCGGTGGCGACACCGTCGATATCGGAAGCGAGATCGGCCCGCTATAGACGCCGGACATCACCGGCGCACCATAGAAGTTCTGCACGTTCATCACCACGAAGTGGTCGCCGACGTTCAGCGCCCCCGACAGATCCACCGTCACCGTGCCCGCGCCGGTCCAGTTGTAGACGATGATGTTCGCGCGACCCGCCTCGTACGCGTTCGGCTCGACCACGATGTGGTTGGGCGGCGTCGACGCGCTCAGCGTCGAGTGCGAATCGAAACCGTACGTGGATTGCCAGCTCGAGAACGTGACGTCCGCCGACAGCACGTTGAATGGCGACGACTTGGATCCGGAGTACGTGTTGTTGTCCCACGTGCTGTTCGTCGGCACATCCTGGTCGACCAACACGATCGTGCCACTCGGGTTGATGACGGTGTTGCCGGTAAACGTGAAGCCCGAGGTCCACTGGCTCACGAACGCCGTGCCGACGATGTAGTTGTTGGTCGCCGTGCCGTTGCTGTTCGTGGTGCCGAAGTTGTAACCGATGCGGAAGCTGTTCCCCATTCGGTCCGGGTTATAGTAGGCCATGTTCCCGTTGGCCACGAGATTCACGAGCGGGTTTCCGCCGCCCAACGTGTAGTTCATGCCGTCGGCCACGCCCGAGTTGAAGGACACGTTGCCGTCAATGGTGTAGTTGTTGAGGAACGCGTTGCCCGAGCCGTAGACGTGAATGCCGTAGCCGAACTGGTTGAACAGGATGTTGTCCTGCAGCAGCTTCGTGCCCGTCTGGTTCTGCGTGTAGATGCCGTGCCCGTAGCTGGTGCTCGTCGATCCGTGGAAGCCGTTGTTGTAGACGATGTTCCCGTACGCCACCTGGTTAGGCCCTTCGGACCAGAGGCCGAAGCCGTCGCCCGAGTGGTCGTGCACCACGAGATTGATGAAGCGGCAGCCCGTGCAGAATGAATCGATGCCCTGGATGTTCTGCGCACTGGTGTTCGTGTTCGTCAGCTCGAAGCCCCAGTACCACGTATAGCTGCCGTTGACGGTGATGTCGCCGTTGATGGTCGCGCGCTCACCGGGATACTGCCGCACGATGATCGGTGCGGAGGCGGTTCCGCTGAGCGATGAGGTGTAGTTGGAGCTGCCTTCGCCGCTACCATAGTTTCCGGCGCGCAGCCAGATCGTGTCGCCGGCATGCACGCGCCCGCCTGCGCCCGACAACGCCGTTGTCAGGTCCCACGGCGCGCTGGCGCTGCCGCTGGCGCCGCCGCTTCCGTTAGGCGCAACGTACCAGCCCGAGTGGTTCGGGGGCGGCGGCGGGGGTGTCGTCGCATTCACGACGACTGTAGACGTACCCGCCTTGCCTTCGCTCGTGGCCGTGATCGTGGCGCTGCCGCCGGCCACGCCCGTCACCATGCCGGACGATGTCACCGTCGCGACGCTCGAGCTCGACGTCCCCCACGTGATCGTGCGACCCGTAAGCACGTTGCCCGCCGAATCCTTGAGCGTGGCGCTCAACTGCGATTGCGCGCCCACGTTGAGCGTGTCGTTCTTCGGCGCCACCGTCACCGCGGACACCGGCACCAGCGTCACCGAGATCGTCGAGGTTCCGCTCTTGCCGTCGCTCGTCGCGGTGATGGTCGCCGAACCAGGCGCCACGGCCGTCACGAGACCCGATGACGACACCGTCGCCGCCGCCGTCGCGCTCGACGACCACGTCACCGTGTGACCAGTTAGCACGTTGCCGCCCGCGTCGCGAACGGTCGCGGTGAGCTGCGACGTGTTGCCGACTCTCAGCGTCGCCGAGTTCGGCGAAACCGACACCGACGCAACCGACGGCGCGGTGACGGTAACCGTCGATGAGTCGGTACGCCCTTCGGAGACGGCGTAGATCTCTGCCGTCCCGGGCGTCGCGCCTGTCACGAGCCCGCTGCCGTTCGCCGTCGCCGTCGCGCTGTCGTTCGACGACCATGTAATGGTCCGACCGGTGAGCACGTTGCCGTTCGCGTCGCGCAGCGTGACCGACAGCTGAACCGTCCCGTTCGTGACCACGCTCGCCGAGTGCGGGCTCACGCTCACGGAGGCCACCGGCGGAGCCGAGACTGTGACAGCCGCGGTGCCGGTCTTCCCCTCGCTCGTCGCCGTGATGGTCGCCGAACCCACGGCGACCGCCGTCACGAGACCGCTGCTCGAGACCTTCGCGACCGACGTGTTCGATGCCGACCACGTGATGGTCCGGCCGCCTAACGCGGTACCGGTCGAGTCGCGCGGCGTCGCCGTGATCGTGACCGTGTCGCCGGGCAGCATCGACGCCGAGCTCGGGCTCATCGACACCGAGGCAACCGGTGCCGGCAGGGACTGCACCGAGACCGATGCGGTCCCGCTCACGCCACCCGACGTTGCCGTGATCGTTGTATTGCCCGCCGCCTGTGCCGTGACCAGGCCGGTGCTCGAAACGGTGGCGACGCTCGTGTTGCTGCTCGACCAGGTGATGATCGAGCCGGTCAGCACGGTGCCGCTATCATCCTTCACCGTCGCGGTGAGCTGCGACGTGGCGCCCTGCGTCAGCGATACCGACGACGGCGAGACGGACACGCTGGCCGCCGGCGCCTGCGCGATGGTGACTCTGATCTTGGTTTTCTTCTTGCCGGCGGACGCAGTGACCGTCGTCGTTCCTGTCGTCACACCAGTGACCAAACCCGTCCCGCTGACGGACGCGAGCGACGGATCGCCTGATGACCACGACACGGTCGTGGACATCGTCTGTCCGTGCGAGTCGCGCACCGTGGCATTGAGCTGCGCAGTCTGGCGCGGCTGGATCGACACCGACCCCGGCGACACGACAACCGTGTCCGGCGTGAGCGGCGTTACGGTAATGTCGGCGGTGGAGCTGATCCCCTCGGAGGTGGCGGTGACGGTCGCCGTACCCTGTGCGACGCCGGTCACCGAGCCGGAGGATGACACTGAGGCAACGGACGGATTGCTGCTCGACCATGTAATAGTACGGCCGGTGAGCGCATTGCCGTCTGCGTCGCGCGGCGTCGCGTCCATCTGTAGCACGTCGCCGACCAGGATGTCGGCGCTCGATGGCGTGAGCTGCACCGACGCGACGGCCGGCGGCATGACGTTCACCGAGGCGGTGCCGACCTTCGACGCGCCCGCCGCGACGATCTCTGTCGAACCAATCTTTTTCGTGGAGACGTTGCCGTTCGCGTCGACGACCGCGATCGTCGTGTCTTGGCTGGACCAGCTAACCGATTGACCGGAGACAGGATCGCCGGAGTTGTCCACGGCGACGGCTTGGAACGACACGTGGCCGCCCAAGGGCACGCTCGCCGAGGTCGGCTGCATTCTGATGGCAGCGACCTCGTTGGGCAGGTCGAGCTGCGGCGAGGACGTGTCGAGACACGCGACGGCAGCGAGCGTGACGATGAACACGGCCGCTGATGTTACGCCGAGATGGGGACGCATGCCAAACCCCTCCGTGAAGGATCCGTTCGGCGGCCCGACTGGCGTGACGCGTCTCAAGACGCGCGGTAGCCTCGTAGCTTTGCGTCGCCGGCTTTCGCCGGGTTTGCCGTTGTCGCGGCCCCTCGCTGAGGGGACGTGCGATCGTGCCTCGTTTCGATTGTGTACTCGTTGCTGCTTTCGGGAGACGCCCGTCCGCTGGGCGCGTAACTATAAGGAACTTCACATACTTACATGCTGGTCACGGCGTGAGAAAACGTTACGCCGGCCACGATTTGTTGCACGGACAGGAAATGATGATCGGAGCCGCGTGGCAAGACGCGTTGCGTATGCGATCGTCCTTTGCGATGCAACGATGACTTCGCCTCTGGCGGTTCATGGCGAGTCATGACATTCTGCGGTCCCGCGCCGATGACTCCACGCGTTCTCTTCGTCGGAAATTTTCTGTCCAGCTCGAGGGCGAGCCTGACGGTGGGCGAAGCATTGGCGGCACGACTCGCGTCGGCTGGCTGGACGACGCTGACGACGTCAGGCAAGCGACGTCGTCTCGCGCGACTCGCCGACATGGTGGGCACAGTCTGGCGGCGACGTGCGGATTACGACGTGGCCGTCGTCGATGTCTACTCGGGAGCCGCATTCGTGTGGGCGGAGTCGGTGACGGCCACGCTCCGCGCGGCGCGGCGGCCCTACGTGCTCACGCTGCATGGCGGCAACCTGCCGGCATTCGCAGCGCGATGGCCGCGGCGGGTTCGGCGCTTGCTGCAGCGTGCCCAGACGGTCACCACGCCATCCATGTATCTCCGCGATCGACTGCGGCACGTGCGCGATGACCTCGCGCTCGTCCCCAACGCGATCGAGCTCGACGCCTATCGATTCCGCGAGCGGACGCGCGCGGCGCCGCGGCTCGTGTGGCTGCGGGCCTTTCATCGGGTGTACAATCCCACGCTGGCCGTGCGGACCATTGCGCGCCTAACGCAAGCGATCCCGGACGTGCATCTG
>DASYXE010000134.1:0-7882 GCA_035935375.1 Gemmatimonadaceae bacterium
GGCGACCGTGGTGTCGCGGCCCGCTTGCGCACCACCCGGAGGACCGCGGCGCGCCCGCGGCAGCGGACGTTCGCCCGGCCGCTCGACGAACACGCCCGGAGGCGCGCCGCCGCCACCGCCGCGCCGGAACAACTCGCCTAACCCTTCGCCGGTCGCGATCGCTTTTTTGACGCGGTCGATCACCGGCTGCGGCGCGGTCTTGGCCGTCGCCAACGAGTCGAGCACGTGGTCGACCTTGCGCGCGACGACGATGCTGTCCCGCTTCGCGGCGGGCGACAGCGGCTTGCCCTTGGGAGCCTTGCCCCGCATGTCCCACGTCGCGTGCTGCACGCCTTCGCCGCCTGGGCCGCGCATCGAGGCCACCGTGTCGCCCTTGGCGTCGGTCACGACGATGTGCACGGTATCGCCGCGCTTGCCGCTCGTCAGGCGATACGCGAAGTCGGCGCCGTAGGGCTCGTTGCGTCCCTCGAAGAGTTGCTGCCCGGGGTTCAGGTCCGGACCGGGCGCTTCGCCGAACTGGTACGCGGTGCCCGGTTTGAAGAAGTACTGCGACGCCGCGAGCACGGTGTCGGTCATCTGCTCGAGCGGCCCGATGTTCACGATCCAGATGCTGCGCCCGTGCGTCGCCGCAATGAGGTCGTGATCGCGCGGTTGGATCTTGAGGTCGTGCACCGGAACGGTCGGCAGTCCGGTCATGAAGCGCTGCCAGTGCGCGCCGCGGTCGATCGACACGTAGGCGGCGACATCGGTGCCCGCGAACAGGAGGTCGCGATTTGCCGGATCCTCGCGGATCACGTGCAGGAATGCGGGACCGTCCTTCGGCAGGTCGTTGACTAACGAACGGAAGGTCTTGCCGCCGTCGGTCGTCACATACAGGTACGGCGTGAAGTCGTTGGTGCGGTGTCCGTCGAACGCGACGTAGAACGTGAGCGTGTCGAAATGCGAGGGCTCGATGCGCACGACGTACGTGTGCGGCGGGACGCCGGGGAACCGCGTCGTGATGTTCTCCCACGTGCCGCCATCGTTAGGCGAAAGCCACACATTGCCATCGTCGGTGCCGGCGTACAGCAGGCCGGGCTTGATGTACGACTCGGCCAACGTCGTGATCGTGCCGTACGTCTCGGCGCCGGTGGCGTCGTTGGTGATGCCGCCCGTCGTCTTGGTGCTGATCCGAATCTTGACCGAGTCCTTCGTCGAGAGGTCGGGCGAGATCGGATAGAGGTGATCGCCGCGGTCGGTCGACTTGAGGACCCGGTTGCCGCCGATGTACAGCGTGCTCGCCGAGTGCGGCGAGATGAAGAAGGGCGTGTCCCAGTTGTAGCGCAGGTCGAGGTCGATCGAATCCGCCTTCTGCCTCGCGCGGAGCTCGGCGATGCGCTTCTTCATGGCCGCCGTTTCGGGCTGCGTGCTATCGCCGCGCACGACGAGGATCGAATCTTCCCACGCGAGGTGCGAGTCGCGCCACGTCGGTTTGTCGAGGAACGTGCGCTCGCCGGTGCTGTAATCCACGCGTCCGATGGCGCCGCCCTGCGACTCGGCGTAAATGATGTTGGGATTGGTCGGGTCCTGCGCGGTGTAGAATCCGTCGCCGCCACCGACGGTGAACCAATCGCGATTCATGATCGCGTTGTCCTTCTTGGTGCTCGGCCCGCACCAGCTGCCGTTGTCCTGCAAACCGCCGCACACGCGATACGGCACGGCGAAGTCGTAGCTCACTTCGTAGAACTGGCCGATCGGGAACGTGTTCAAGAAGACGAAATTTCCGCCGCGGTCCCAGGTCTGTGACACGCCGCCGTCGTCGCCGACGACGAAGTGCTGGCCATCGTTCGGATCGATCCACATGGCGTGGTGATCGACGTGAATGCCGACGGTGGCATTGCGCACCGTCTTGCCGCCATCGTCGGAGAAGTTGACCGGCGTCGACGACCAGTACACGCGATCGGGATTGTCCGGATCGACGCGGACTTGCGAGTAATAGAAGGGGCGAACGTCCTTGTCGTTCATCCAATGCCAGGAGTCGCCGCCATCCTCGGAGCGATAGAGGCCGCTCAGGAGGCGCGTGTGCTGCGCTGCGTTAGGACTGGTGTCGCTGGCCGGCACCGGGAATGGCGCCTTGCCGCCGCGGATCGAGTCGGCTTCGACGACTGCGTAGACGATTTTCGGATTGGTGCGCGCGACTGCAATATTGATGCGGCCGAGCATGGTCGTCGGCCACCCGTTGCCCTCGATCTTTTTCCACGTGGTGCCGCCGTCGGTCGTCTTCCAGAGGGCGCTCCCCGGGCCGCCGCTCTGCAGGAACCAGGGACCGCGCACGCGCTCGTAGCTCGTAGCGTAGAGCGTGTTCGGATCCTTGGGGTCCATGGCGACGTCGATGAATCCGGCTTTGTCGCTCACGAACTTGATGAGCTTCCACGTCTGGCCGCCATCGGTGGTCTTGTAGAGGCCGCGATCTTTGTTGGGCCCCCACGCGTGGCCTAACGCAGCGACGTAGACGATGTTCGGGTCGGTCGGGTGCACGACGATGCGTCCGATCTGCTGCGTGTTCTCGAGGCCCATCAGCTTCCACGTCATCCCGCCGTCGGTGCTCTTGTAGATGCCGCCGCCGGGCATGATCGAGTTGCGCGTGTTTTGCTCGCCCGTGCCGGCCCACACGATGTTGGTATCCGACGGCGCGATCGCGAGCGCGCCCATCGAGACGACTTTCTCGTGCTCGAAGATCGGGCGGAAGGTGATCCCGGCGTTGGTGGTCTTCCAGATGCCGCCGCCGGCGGCCGCGACATAGAAGGTCTTGGACGGGCTGGGAATGCCGGCGATGTCGGCGACGCGGCCGCCCATGTTGGCGGGGCCGATGGAGCGCCAGCGGAATCCGGCGATCGTGGCGGAGTCGAGCTGCGCGCCGTGCGCGGCTTGCGCGGCGGCCGCGGGCGCGATCAGCAGCGCGGAGGCTGCGAGGCGGAAGAGAGAGCGCATACGACGAGGGAATGGGGAATAGGGAAGTGGGGAATGGACGAAGGCGAGGGGTGGTTCGTCGAGAATCGCGTTAGGCATGAATTTACCGTGCGGTGGCGCTGTCGATGAACGTCGTGAGGTCCTGGCGCAGCCGCGCCATGCTCGGCGTGTCGATGTAGACCATGTGGCCGGCGCCGAAATGATCGGTGGTGATGTCGCCGCGGGCTCTGTCGCTCACCGCGAGATGGTCGAGCGTGTATTCCACCGCGTAGTACGGCGTCGCGGTGTCGTAGTAGCCCATCGCCACGAACAACTTCATGTATGGGTTCTTGGCGAATGCGCGTTCGAGGTAGGGCGTGACATCGAGGAATCCCTGCCGCTGCGGGTAGCGCCAGCGGCCGATCCCACCGCCCAAAATCCAGTACATCTCGTCGTCGTTGAAGCCGAGGTCGCGGCGGACGTAATCGTTGAGCACGGGCGTGAAGGTGTTCTCGATGTTCGCGTCGCTCGGGTCGAACTCGCCGCGCTCGGCGCCGGCGTCGGTGGCGTACGCCGTGAAGCGGCCATCGAGGCGACCGACGGTTTCGTGCTGGTCGCGCAGCAGCTCCTGGTCGAAGCGGTCGAGCGGGATGCGCAGGTCGTTGTGGTCGATGAACGCGGGCGACACGCCGGTGAAGCGCGACAGGGTGTCGATCACCGCTTTCCGTTGGGCCGCCGTTAGGCTCGCGCCGCGCTCGAGGGCCAGCGTGTAGCCGGCGCCCGCGAACTGCTCCGCCTGTGCGGTGACCTGTTCGATGGTCTGCTGCTGCAAGTCGGGCGGCAGCTTCTTGTGGTACCACGCGATCGCGGTGTACGACGGCAGGAATCCGACGAAGCCCACGTCATTGCCCTTCTGATCGGACAGCGTCTCGAAATTGAGCACCGTCGAGATGAGCACGATGCCGTTGAGCGCGATCCCGCGGTCGGCGAGGACGCCGGACAGGCCCGCGGCGCGTGTGGTGCCGTAGCTCTCGCCCGCGAGGAACTTCGGCGACAGCCAGCGCTCGTTGCGCGTGAGGTAGAGGCGAATGAACTCGGCGACCGAGCGCAGGTCTTCGGTGACGCCCCAGAAGTTAGGCCCGAGCTGCGGCTTGGATGGCCGGCTGTACCCTGTTCCGACCGGATCGAGGAAGACGAGATCGCTCTGGTCGAGCAGCGTGTACGGATTGTCCTCGAGCGTCGGCGGGGGTGCCGGCGGCGAACCGTCGGCGTTCAGCTTGACGCGCCGCGGGCCGAAGGCGCCGAGGTGCAGCCAGACCGTGGATGATCCCGGTCCGCCGTTGAAGACGAAGGTGATGGGCCGCTTCGCCGGATCGGTCGCTCCATCCTTGGTATAGGCGACATAGAAGATGTAGCCCTCGGCGACGCCGGTGGTGTCGTTCCGGATCGGCAGCATCCCGGTTGTTGCGGTGTAGGCGAGCGACGCGCCCTTGAGCTGCATGGTGTGGTGCGTGACGACGGGCGGCCGCGTGGCGATCTCGGAGATGCGGATGGAGTCGTCGCCGGCGTGCGCCGAGTCGTGCGATGGGCGTCCGGACGGGGCGACGGCAGCGCGCGTCGTGTCCGGGGGTCGCGCGCCGCGGCGACCCTGTTGTGCGTTTGCGTTAGGCGCGGTGAGTGCGCCGAGCGAGAGGACGGCGATCGCGAGCGGTGCGATGTAGGCGGGGACGCCACCGCGGCGTCGCGAGGTCCACGTCGAGTCCAGCGTACCGGGCATTGGGTGCGCTCCACGCGTGTCGAAATCACCTGTCGCTTCCGATAGAAGCGGACAGGACGGGGCAGAATCCGTGTCAACCGCGTTACGCGGCGGGTTAACAGAACGCTGACAGAATTTCGGTGATTGTCGAGCTCGCCGCGCAGATCAGTGCGTGAGGTACCAGGCGGCAAAGATGGCGACGGCGATCGCGGTCATGGCCAGCGTGAGGGTCGAGACGCGCGGGCGGTTGGAGAACGTCCGGAAGAGCCCGCGTCGAGAGGATGCAGGGCGCTCGTGTCGCCTGGACGTGGTGGGGGCTGGGTCGAAGATGCGATTGATGGATTGAGAGGCCGGCTCCGGCGCGGTGGACTCGGCGACTGCGGGTTCGGGAGCCGGTGTGGGCGCAGGGACGATCGGTGCAGGGACGCTCGGTGCAGGGACGATCGGTGCAGGGACGCTCGGCGCAGGGACGCTCGGTGCAGGGACGCTCGGTGCAGGGACGCTCGGCGCGGCTATCGTGGGCTCAAAGGGCCTGGCTCGCGAGGTGTGCGGACGGGTGGCGTCCGGTCGCGGTGTGGGCGTGCGACGAATCCGCCGCGCGTCGAAGGGGGGCAACGGTGCGTTAGGCGTCTCGGGGCGCAAGACATCAGTCATCGTATGATATGATGACCATGCGATTGCGGTCCGGGGACGCTCGCCATTGGCGTATGCGTCGGCCGGGAGCTGCTCATAAAATGGAACTGGGTACGGCTGCCTCTGGTCGACCAGCCGAAAGAAGGCCGCCGTCGAGCGGACAATCAGGGCGTCTCGAACGAATGCCACCGCCCACTGTTCGGGAAAGAGCGCCGTGTGCATGCTCGCGTCGGCCGCCGAGAGATGCAGTCCACCGGACGCTCCGGTTCGATACCAGCCGACCGATCGGATGCCACTGGCACGAAGGTGATCGACGAGCGCGGCCAGCGTCGATCGCAGATCGGCGTTCGGCGGTGCATCCTCCAGGCTCCCGCGCTGCGCGCCCTCGACCAGCAGGTAGTTCATGTGCAAGCGCGGACAGCGGTAGATCTCGCCATACAGGACGCCGAATGCGAACGCCCGCGACGACGCGGCGTGCTCCTCGAGGTCCGCTAGCGCCTGCTGGCGTACGACCAGCGGTTCGACGGCCGAGATGGTGCCGAGCGGCACGGAGCGCGACGAGATGACGTCGTCCAGTGGTTCCCACCGCACAGCCCGCTCCAGCGCCAGCGTTCTCAGCTCGGGCGCCGAAGCGGAATTCGGCGCGGGCCACTCGGCGTTGTCGTGAGGGGAGTGCGAAGCGGGGGACATATCCGTATCAGATCTGATGGCGCGCGGGGCGCGGGACGTGCAGCTTTCGCCACGTTCGCGCGGCACCGCTAGGTATGACCACGCTCGAACGTGCGCAAGTTCCACGATATGACGCCCGTCCTGCCCAGCATTTCTTACCAATGAGAACCATGAATCGTGCCATGCGTCGATGGCCCGGAGCATCGGCGATGCTGCTTCGCGCGGCGCTGGCCTGCGCGCTCGGTGTCGGACTGCCACGCGCCGCTTCGGCGCAGATCATCCAACAGTTGCTCGGCAAGAAGGCCGCGACTGCCGACAGCGGCAAACAGGGCGCGGTCACGGCACCCGATTCCCCGCGTGCATCGCTGTCCGCGTTTCTCGAGTACGCGCAGGGAGGCGACTTTGCGCGCGCTTCGCAATACCTCGATGTGCCCGAGGCGGAGCGGGGGCAAGCCAAGCAGCTCGCGAAAGAATTTGCCATCGTGCTCGACCGGTACGTGTACATCGATCTGGATGCGATCTCGGGTGCGTCGCTTGGGGATACGACGACCGGGCTGCCATCCGGGATGCAACAAATCGGCACGATTTCGAGTCCGGGCGGCCGAACCAACCCGGTGCGATTGGTCCGGCAGGCGCGGCCGGGTGGCGAACCGCGCTGGGTGTTCTCGCGGAGCACGGTGGCGAACATCCCGAAGTGGTACCAGCAGCTGCCCGACCGGTGGACGCTCGAGCACCTGCCGTCGTGGCTGCTCGGCGCCGGACCGTTAGGCATTTTGTGGTGGCAGTGGATTGCGCTGGTGCTCGCCATCATCGTGTCGTACATGGCCGGCATGTTGTTGGGCCGCCTCGCGCGCGCTGCGTTAGGCGTAGTCGCGAAGCGCACCAAGACGCACTGGGACGACGGGATCAGCGTCGCGTTGCGCGGCCCATTCCGGCTGGCGGCGATGCTGGTGGTGCTGCTCTTCCTGTTGCCGTGGCTGTCGCTCAACGCGAATGTCTCGCGCCACGTGCAAACCCTGGTCAATGCCGGTTTCACGATCGCGCTGTTCTGGTCGTTGTGGCGGCTGGTGGAGGTGTGGCGCGGGGTGATGTCGGTGTCGGGCTGGGCCATGCACGGGACGTCGCGCGGCCTGCTCACGCTGGTCTCGCGCCTGGTCAAGATGGTCATCGGCATCTTCGGCTTCGTGTCGTTGCTGGCAACGCTCGGCTATCCGGTGGCCGCGATCATCGGCGGACTCGGCATCGGTGGTCTCGCGGTGGCGCTCGCGGCGCAGAAGACCCTCGAGAACCTGTTCGGCGCGTTCGCGATCGGCGGCGACCGGCTGTTCCGCGAGGGCGACCAGGTGACGATCGACACGGTCACGGGCACGGTGGAGAGCATCGGGCTCCGGTCGACTCGCATCCGGACGGCGGAGCGCAGCGTGGTCTCGATGCCTAACGGTAAAATCGCGGACTCGAAGATCGAGACGTTCGCGCCGCGAGACCGCATCCGCTTCGCATGCGTGTTGGCGCTCGTCTACGATACGACGGCCGAGCAGCTCAAGGCGGTGGTGACGCAGGTCGAGCACCTGCTCAAGACGGAAGAACACGTGGCGCCGGATACGGTCACCGTGTTCTTTCTCCAATTCAACACGTCGTCGCTCGATATTCAGGTGGCGGCGCAGATACTCACGACCGACGGCAACGAGTTCAATCGCATCCGCCAAGACTTGTTACTGAAGATCATGGACGCCGTGGAGCGTTCGGGCACGTCGTTCGCGTTTCCAACGCAAACCGTGCAACTCGAACCGCCCCCTGCCGGCGCGGCCGCTGGTGCGGCGCCATCCGGCGACCGACCGTCGTCGCCGCCCCAGCAGTGAGCGGCCGGCTGCTCATGGTTTCGAACCGCTTGCCGGT
>DASYXE010000135.1:0-1901 GCA_035935375.1 Gemmatimonadaceae bacterium
GGAACGCTCGCCGTCATCGTCACGGAGGTCGCGACCAACCTCGCCCGCCACGCGTCGGAGGGGTTGCTCCTGGTGCGCTCCGCCGGCAGGCCGCTCTCCGGCGTCGAAGTCCTCGCGCTCGACAAGGGCCCCGGGATTCGCGATCTGTCCAAAGCCATGGCGGACGGCTTTTCGACAGCGGGCTCCGCGGGGCACGGGTTAGGCGCGATCCGCCGCATGGCGGGCGAGTTCGACCTGTTCTCGGCTCCCGAGACGGGCACCGCGTTGTTCGCGCGCGTCAATGCGTCGGCGCGCTCGGCCGACGACGGGCTCGATCGCGGGACGGTGGGCGTCGTCTGCCTCCCCATGGGTACGGAGCGCGTATGCGGAGACGCATGGACCGTCGATCGCACGACGCGGCGTACGCTCGTCGTGCTCGCCGATGGTCTCGGTCATGGGTTCGACGCGGCGCGCGCCGCCGAGACGGCCATCCACACGGCGATGGAGCGCGTGCGGCATTCGCCGTCACAGATCATCGGAGCGGCGCACGAGGCCATGCGCGCCACGCGTGGCGCCGCGCTCGCGGTGGCCGAGATCGACGCCTCCGAGCATCGACTGACGTTCGCCGGCATCGGGAATATTTCCGCGGCGATCGCTTCGCCGGACGGCACCAAGAGCCTCGCGTCGCACAACGGCATCGTTGGTCACGAGATGCGCACGGTGCACGAGTTCACGTATCCGTGGACCAGCGCGTCGTGCCTCATCATGCACTCCGATGGCATCCGGACGCGCTGGCAGTTAGGCGCGTACCCGGGACTCGCGACGCACCATCCCGCGATCGTGGCCGGCACCTTGTACCGCGACTTTGCGCGTGGTCGTGACGACGCGACGATCATGGTCGTTCGGATGCGCGAGACATGACACGGGCAACGCTCCAGACGTTACGGCTGTGCGAGCTCGCCATCGACTCGGATCTCGATGTCCTGCGTGCACGGCATCTCGCGCGCGACCTCTCCGAGTCGGTTGGCATCGGCTACGACGAGCGGGCCTGCTTCGCGCCTGCTGTCGGTGAGGTAGTGCGCGCCGTTCGCCAAACTGGATTCGGCGTACGCATTCAATTCTCGGTCGAGCCGTCGCGCGATCGCGGACAGTGGCTCATCGCACGCATCTCGGGGAGCGGCACCGGGCTCCGGCATCTCGTCGCGATAGCCGATAGCGACGTACCGCCGATAGACGCGGACGCCGGTGTCGTCGTCGCACGCCAACTGGTGGAGCGATTCCACGCCTTCACCACTGCGGACGAGACAACGGTCGAGGTTGGGCATCCGTTACCGGCATCGGCCCAACCGATCGACTCGAGGGAAGCTGCGCGCATCGGGAGTGCGCTGACAGAGCGGATCGCGATACATCCGGTCGCCGAGGCCCAACGGCAGAATCGCGAACTACTGCGGGCGTTGCATGCGGCGCGCCGCGCCGGCACGCAGGTCGAGTGGCTGAACAGCGAGCTCGAGGCGACGAATCGAGGGGTGATGGCGTTGTACGCGGAGCTCGACGACCGCGCCGAAGATCTCAAGCGAGCGTCGGAACACAAGAGCCGGTTTCTCTCCGACGTGAGCCACGAATTGCGAACGCCGATGACATCGGTCCTGAACCTGGCGCGGTTGCTGCTCGATCACACCGACGGCACACTCACGGAAGAACAGGAGCGCCAGGTCGGGCTCATTCGCCATTCCGTCCAAACGGTGACGGAGCTGGTGAACGACCTGTTGGACATCGCGCGAATCGAGGCCGGCCACACGGCGCTTCGCTATCGCGCGTTTACCGTGCGCGAGCTGCTCGGCGCTCTCCGCGGCATCATCCGTCCGCTACTGACATCGGACGCGGTGAGTCTCGTGATCGATGATGACGAAGGGGATACGGTG
>DASYXE010000136.1:0-14062 GCA_035935375.1 Gemmatimonadaceae bacterium
AAGCGGCGGCTCGCGCCGCCTGTGGGAAGCGCTGGCGCTCAGGGAAGCGCTCTCGCTGAGGGAAGCGCTTCGCTGAGGGACACGCTCACGGTGTGGAAAATCTCGCGCCGAGGCAAGCCTTGCGGAATATCGTCGCAGAAACCGACAGACCCGCTTCCCGCAGGCCGCTCACGCGGCCACTTCCCTCTTCCCGCAAGCCGCCTTCGGCGGCTGCTTCCCTGTCAGTTCGCTCCGTTCCCGTTCGTGCGTGCGCCGAGCCCGTCCACCAACTCTCGCAAACGCATCGCACCGCGATGCAGCGTCGCTGCGGTCGCGCTCATCTGCTCGCACGCCGCGCTCTGCTCTTCGCTCGAGGCCGTCACCTCCTCGGCCGCCGACGCGTGCGATTCGGCAACGCGTGCGATCGCCGCGATGCCTGTGGCCGCCTGTTCCACCGCGCGCAGATTCTCTTCCGCCGCCACGCCGACGCCCGATGCCGCCGTTCGTGTGCGCTCCGACGCAGACGCGATCACCGACAGCGTGTCATCCATGCCGCGCGCGGCGCGCTCGATTTCGGCGACGTGTGTCACGCCATCCTGCATCGCTTCCGACGTGCGCGCCATGCGCTCGGTGATCGAGCGCGTCATCTGCACCACGGTCGCCGAGGCCGACCGCGCTTGCTCGGCGAGCTTGCGCACCTCGGCGGCGACGACGGCGAAGCCGCGGCCCGCGTCGCCCGCGCGCGCGGCTTCGATCGCCGCATTGAGCGCCAGAAGATTCGTCTGATCGGCGATCCCGCGCACGGTGTCGGCGAACGTCGTGATCGTCGCCGTGGTGTCGTTCAACGCCTGCACTTCGGTGGCCGCCGCTTCGACGGTCGTTTTGATCTGGAGCAGCAAGTCCAGCGCGCGCTCGAGCTCCGGCCGCTTTGCCGTCGAGGACTCGGCGATCTCGTGCGCCAGGCCCTTCACGTCGTGCACGCCGCCGCGCACGGTGTCCGCGCGTTGGCGAATCACCTGCAGCGCGTTGTCGATGTCGCGCAGCTGCTGGACCTGATTGGATGCGCCCGACGTCACGTCGGACATCGCGGACGCCACCTGGCTCGCGGCATCGGAGATTTGTGTCGACGCTTCGGCCAGCTCGGTGGCCGAGCCCGCGACCTGCTGTGCGGTTCCCGATGTCACCGACACGACCTTCGACAACGAATCGCCGGCGTGATTCATGGCCTCGGCGAGACGCTGGAACTCTTCCGGCATCGGATCCGTGGTGCGCGCCGCCAGGTCGCCGCCGCTCAGCTGCCGTGCATGCCCAACGAGCGCCCGCAGCGGGCGATCGATCGACCGCACGGTCCGGATCGTGATCGTCGCCGCTACGCCTAACGCAACAGCCACGACGGCGAGGAGGATCAGCGACCGCCGGTCCGTGTCTTCCCGCAGCTGCGACGACGCGATCACCAGCTTGTTCGCTTTGAGCCGGCCTAACCGATCGATCTGCCCGAGCAGTGTGTCGACCACCGGACGCGCCGCGGCGGCTTGCGTCTGCGCCGCCGGTCCCCGCCCCAGATCGAGCAGGCGGTGCGCGAGGTCGTACCGCACCTCGACGTCGCTCAACCGCGAGTCGATGTCCGCAATGAGCGCGATCTCGTCCGCCGACTGGCGCGGCAGCGCATTCATCTGCCGCTGCACCTCGTGGGCGTCCCAGCTGAACCGACGGAACGCCTCGCCCGTCGCCGAGTCGTGCGTGGCCAGGTACGCGTTCGCCGCGCCTAACCCGCGAGCGATGTCGGCCGTGAACTCGGCCGCCAGCCGGTTCTCGCGCTGGATGTCCTCCAGCACGTGGTCCACGGTGATGGCGGTGGTGTTCATCGACGCGCGAGCCAACAAGCCGGCCGTGATCAACAGCAGGACCAGCGCACCGAAGCCGAGCAGCAGCCGCGCGCGAATGGTCGTCGTCCGGCGCACCGGGGTGAGCGTCGATTCACTCATCGCGCGGCCCCCGCGCCCGGCGTCACGAGCTCGAATGCGCCGTCGTGCACGCGCGTCATGCGATAGGACGAGGTGATCGGATCGCCGTCGGCGCCAAAGCGCAGCACGCCGGTGATGCCATGGTAGGCGGTCTCGTCGGTGATCGACGCGAGGTAGGCGCGGATCGCGGCGCGGTCCGGCCCGGCGTCCTGAATGGCCCGCGCCATCATCCGTGCCGCGTCGTAGCCTAACGCAGCGTAGGCATCCGGGGTCTCGTGGTACCGCGCGCGAAAGTCGGCGACGAACCGCTGCACTTCCGGCCGCGGGTCTTCCACCGTGAACGCCGTGCCGACGTACGCGCCCTCGGACATCCCCGTATCGCTGACGATGCCGGTCCACCCGTCGCCGCCCAGGAAGTCGGCGGCGAACCTCTCACGCTTCGCCTCGTGCAGCACGACAAGTCCGGAATTCTGCGTGCCCACCACGAACACCACGTCGGGCGATCGCGTCTTGTAATAGGCGATGTACGGCTCGGCGTTCGCGATGTTCGCCGAGATCGGATCGATACTCACGATCTGGCCGCCGAAGCTGCGACGAAAACTGGCGGCGAGTCCGCGTCCGTAGGCGTCGTTCTCATATAAAACGGCCGCGCGCTTGCGACCCATGCTCTCGGCGAAGTGCGCGATGGTGATGCCGTTGCTCGAGTCGCTCGAGATCACGCGGAACACCCACGGCGAAATGCCGGTGAGCTCCGGGGTCGTCGCGGACGTCGCGATCGCCGGTAACCGTCCCGCGTCGTACACCTTCGCCGCTGCCACCATCGCGCCCGACGTCACGTGTCCCACCACGCCCACGATGGCCTGATTGGCGACGAAGTCCTGCGCGATGCCGGCCGCCTTCGCGCCGTCCGCGCCGTCATCCCGCTCGTCGAGCGCGAGATGCTTACCGCGCACACCGCCCGAGTCGTTCACCTCGGCGATGGCCATCTCGATCCCCTTCTTGTTCATGTCGCCGAACGGCTGTGCGAACGGGCCAGCGACGCCTAGCTGGATCGTGGGAGGACCGGAGGAGCAAGCTCCGGCGATGACACACAGCAACGAAGCAATGAGTGAACGCGCGCTCACGGCGATTGTAGGAAGGCGTTGCGGGTGGACCAGCGGTGCGCCGACGAATGCTCGCGTCGCGGGGCGGCGGCCGCCGAATGAGAGGATTTTCACGGAGGTCGACGTCGGTGGCGCAGAGCGTCCATCCCGGGACGAAGCGCTGACCGACGTGTAACAGAGCGCTCCACCGAGCGCGGCTCCAACAGGGACCCGAACGAAAACGGGCCCGGCGAGGGGTCCCGTTTCTTCCTGGACGCTAGGCTATCGCGGCGTTGGTCATCATCACGAGCGACGTCAGCAGCCAGGGGGTGTCGACGGAGTCGATGGCGGCGCACTCATGATACGGTCGCCAGCGTGCCTTTTGCCTTTTGCTGGACTTCGTCCGCGGTAACGGGCGTGAGTGCCGCGTTGTCGCGCTCGCCGGTGCGGATCCGAACGACCCGATCGAGCGGCTGCACGAAGATTTTCCCGTCGCCCACCTGGCCCG
The DNA here is from genome assembly GCA_035935375.1 of Gemmatimonadaceae bacterium. Lineage (GTDB taxonomy): Bacteria > Gemmatimonadota > Gemmatimonadetes > Gemmatimonadales > Gemmatimonadaceae > JADGGM01. The sequence goes on from DASYXE010000136.1 coordinate 3,534, forward strand.
TGCGCGCCGCCGACATGATCGCGTCGATGGTCGGCTCGACGAACGGTTCGGAGCAGGCCATCTCGATCTTGACCTTGTCGCGGAACTCGAGGACGAGGGCCGAGCCGCGGTAGTGCTCCACCACCTCGCGTTCACCGCCGTGTCCGCTCACGCGACTGATGGTGATGCCGGTGACACCGGCGCGGAACAAGGCTTCCTTGACGGCCGCGAGGCGTTCAGGGCGGATGATGCAGGTAATGAGCTTCATGGTGGGCCTGCCGATGGGATGGGAAAAACGATCGCGCTCCCGGGAGTCCGGGAGCGCCGCTCCATCCGCAAACTAGGCCAAAGACAGGTCGACTGTCAATTGACTTGTGCAGCTCATGCACGAATCACATTACACATCGCGCTATACACTGCTAGCAACCACCGGTGTTCCTACGGCGAGTTGTGCAGAAAATGCACACTCTATCGTACAGCAGGCACCGGCTTAGGAGTGCCCGGCGTACGCAGCGGTGCTCAGGAGCAGCGTGATCCCAATGCTGCCGGCGACGGCAACCCACCGCGACGCTCTGCCTAACCGTGGCGCCGGCGATGGGGCCGCGCGCGGCGCCTCGGTCGCGCTCGCAACCGCGCCCTCGAACGGCTCCGGCGTCGCTGCCACCGGTCCGACACCGGCCGCCGGCGCGACACCGACCGGCACGCGCTCGGCTGCCGCCGATGCAAACGCGGGCGCCTCGGCGGCCACGGCCGGCGTCGTCCGGAGGCTCGCCGCAATGTCCGTGGCTAACGCGGACACGCGCGGGTCCGGCGACAGCGCGTACTCGTCGCGCAGGCGGCGCACGAGGCGGTCGTACGCCACGAGCGCGCGCGCGTAGCCGTCGCGCGTAAGCGGTGCCTTGAGCGCGTTGAGCCGATAGAGCGCCGCGTCCACCGACAGCGGCGCGATGCCGAGCCAGCGCGCCGCGAGTGTCGCGCAGTCGTCCCACTCGCGCGAGCGCGCCAGGCCGAAGCACCGGCCATCGCACGCAGTGAGAAATAGTCGCTCGAGCCGATCGCGTTCTCGCGACGTCCACTGCTCGAACATGCATGAGCGCGGAACGCTCACGCCGTCCATGAACGGGCCTCGATACAGCTCGACCACGCGCGCAGTGTCACGCGCGGCCGCAGCCGCCGTGAGCTCGAGAACGTCGACCGTGAGCTTGCAGTCCGGCGCGATCCAGACATCGGTCTGGCGGGAGGCGATGGCGTCGCGGCCGAGCACGCGCCGCAGGTGCGAGAGGGCGTCGCTCAGAGAATGCCGCGCGCGTTCCTCATCCTGCTCGCCCCAGAACATCTCGGCGAGCACGGCACGCGAGAGCGGCCGGCCGGCGGTCGCCAGAACCGCCAAGAGAGCCAGCTTCCGCCGACGCGTGGAGAGCGACGCATCCTCCGACCCGTCGGAAGCGATCAACGCCAGCTGGCCGAGCGTGATGAGTCGAAAGGTTTGGTCTCTCAAGGTGTTGAACTTGTTGAAGTCGGCGTGACGGTCGGGGCGTACGTTGCTGCCTGACGACAATGCGCCGGCAGGAGCTGAGAACCCGCACCCTCCGATGAAACGTCTGATTGGCGGCGATTTTCTCGCTCGGCTGCCGGCCAATGGGCGTGAGAGCCACAGGCAGCCCAAGCGAGCTGGGCATTTGAGAGAGCAGGTAGGGGAAGCGCACGCCTCCGGGGTCGCCGGCGCGCGTGCTTGTTCTTCCGGCGAGTGGTATCTTCGTTCGCGTCAGCCGTATCGCCGAGGGCGGAGCGATGTCGCTGGTCGTTAGGCGGAACCTCATGTGGAGTCGAGACCCATGCGTCACATCACGGCAGTACTCGCACTGACCGGCGCGGCGCTCGTCGGCGCCGGCACGCCGCTCGCGAGCCAGGGCATCCTCAGTCGGTTAGGCGACAAGGCGAAACAAGCGGCGAACGACAAAGCCAACCAGGCCATGGACAGCGCCGTGAGCAAAGCGGCCCGCGCCGTGGTGTGCGCGATATCCGACAACGCCTGCATCCGGAAGGCGAAGGCAAGCGGCCAGCCGATCAAGGTGACCGACGCCAACGGGAAACCGGTGTCCAGCGCCGACTCGGCGGCCGCGATCAGCGCCGCGCTCGCCCAAGCATCTGCCGCTGCCCAACCGGCGCTCGACAGCGCCGGCGGCGCAGGTGCGCCAGCGGCCGGCGCGGCGCCGACGACCAACACGGTGCTCGTGAACTACGACTTCGTGCCGGGCGACCGCGTGATCTTCGCCGAAGACTTTGCCAACGACAACATCGGCGATTTCCCGAAGCGGCTCGAGCTCAAGGAAGGGAACTTCGACGTGGTGGAGTGGAACGGTGCGCGGTTTCTGCGCGCGACGACGCACGGCCGGGTCATGATCCCGCTGCCGGAGACGATGCCGCAGCGGTTCACCTACGAAATGGATTTCCACTGCGGCGACGGATGGGATGGCGCGATGCAGTTCGCCGATCCGGACAGCGAACCGCCGGGCGTCTCGGACATCGAGTTCAGCCCGCACGATGGCGGCGTGAAGGGCCCCGTGAATTCGACGATGTCGCTGCCGGCAAGCGCGATTCAGCCGGTGGTGCACGTCGCCGTGATGGTGGACAACGCCTATGTGAAGGCGTACCTCAACGGCGTCCGCGTGGCGAACGTACCGAAGGCGACGTTAGGCCGGGCGAAGGGCGTGTGGATCACGGTGACGGCCGATGACGGCCAGCCCGCGTACCTCGGCAACATCCGCGTCGCCGAGGGCGGCAAGCCGCTGTACGATGCGCTGGCGGCCACCGGCCACGTCGCGACGCACGGCATCTTGTTCGACGTGGGCTCCGACCACATCCGCGCCGAGAGCGCGCCCACCCTCAAGAGCATCAGCGACATGTTGACGGCGCATCCCGACCTCAAGCTGATGATCGCGGGCCACACCGACAACGTGGGCAGCGCGCCGACCAACCAGACGCTGTCCGAGCGGCGTGCGGCAGCGGTGAAGCAGTACTTGGTGACGATGGCCCACGTCGATGCGGGGCGCCTGGCGACGAAAGGTTACGGTGCGTCGAAGCCGCTTGCGCCGAACACGACGGCGGAAGGCCGCCAGGAGAACCGGCGGGTCGAGCTGGTAAAGATGTAGCTGCGCGGGTCCCGGCAGCGTGTGCCGGACGCCATCTTGGAGCGGCAGGGTTAGCGCGGCGCGGCGCCGCGCTAAGCCCTTGGCCGGACGCCCGTTGGGGCGTTGAACCGGCCCATTTGGACGTGCGCCGTGTCCGCGCAAATGTGCAGGAGCTGCACTGTTACTGTCGCGCTTGGCTCATTTGGACTGGAAAAGCGCCGAAATGCGGTGTAGTTTGTGCAGGCAGAGCAGAGTCGCCGGCACGGTTCGCGCTCCCGGCACTCCGTACTCATTAGGCCAATCGCCACCTGCAAACCCGGTCATCCGATGCCATCCACCACCACTCGCAAGGCGGTCCTCAAGGACATCACGGACCGTCCGGCGCCCGATTCCGCGCGCTCGAACGGCAGCGCGCCACCGACGCATCCTCCCACGTCCGAATATTTCGGCGTCAACACGTTCGGCGTTAGGCAGATGCGCGCGAAGCTCCCGCGCGACGTGTACGCCAAGCTGCTGTCGTCGATCCGCCACGGGAAAAAGCTCGACCAGGACATCGCGCCGACTGTCGCGCAAGTCATCAAGGAGTGGGCGATCTCGCGCGGCGTCACCCACTTCACGCACTGGTTCCAGCCGCAGACCGGCCTAACAGCCGAAAAACACGACGCGTTCCTGTCGTTCGACGACGACCGCCAGCCCATGGAGTCGTTCACCGGCGAGCAGCTCATCCAGAGCGAGCCGGATGCGTCGAGTTTCCCGTCGGGCGGACTCCGCGCCACGTGGGAAGCGCGCGGCTACACGGCGTGGAACCCGGCGAGTCCGATCTTCATCGTCGAATCGGGGAACACCCGCACGCTGTGCATCCCGTCGGTGTTCATCGGCTACAATGGCGAGGCGCTGGACGAGATGACGCCGCTGCTCCGCAGCTCGGACGTCCTGTCGCAGAAGGCCATCGCGCTGCTCGAGCTGTTGGGCGACCGCGGCGTCTACCGCGTGTACACCACGCTCGGACCGGAGCAGGAGTACTTCCTCATCGACCGCGCGCACTTCGCGCTGCGCCCCGATTTCGTGATGGCCGGCCGCACGCTCTTGGGCGCGCCGCCGCCGCGCGGCCAACAGCTCGAGGACCACTACTTCGGCGGCATTCCCGAGCGCGTCCAGGCCTGCATCGCCGAAGTCGAGCACGAGTTGTACAAGTTAGGCGTGCCGATCGTGACCCGGCACAACGAAGTGGCGCCGAGCCAGTTCGAGATGGCGCCGGTATTCGAGGAAACCGACGTCGCGGTCGATCACAACCAGCTGGTGATGGCGACTCTGCGCAAAGTCGCGCTGCGCCACGGACTCCAGGCCGTGTTGCACGAGAAGCCGTTCGCCGGCATCAACGGCTCCGGCAAGCACTGCAACTGGTCGATGGCGATCGCGTCGGACAACGAGCTGGATGGCGTGAACCTGCTCAAGCCGGGGAAGACGCCGCACCAGAACCTGCGCTTCCTCATCTTCCTCGCCGCCGTGCTCAAAGCGGTGCACAAGCACGCGGCCGTGCTGCGCGCCGGCGTCGCGACGTCGGGCAACGAGCATCGGTTAGGCGCGAACGAGGCGCCGCCCGCGATCATCTCCGTGTTCATGGGCGACATGCTCACGCGTGTGATCGAGGACATCGCGGCCGGCAAGACCTCGTCCAACGCCGAGCAGGCGATGATCAAGCTGGGCGTGGCGAAGCTGCCGGAGATCCAGAAAGACAACACGGATCGCAACCGCACCTCGCCGTTCGCGTTCACGGGCGCCAAGTTCGAGTTCCGCGCCGTCGGCGGGTCGCAGACAATCGCCTTCCCGGTGATGGTACTCAATGCGACGGTGGCCGAAGCGATCGGGGAGCTCACGGAGCAGCTCAAGACGGCGCTCGAGGGCACGAAATCGGCGGACGACGCGGTGCTCAAGGTCGTGCGCAAGGCGTTCAAGGAAACCGCCGACGTGCGCTTCGAAGGCAACAACTACTCGGACGATTGGGTCAAGGAAGCGGCGAAGCGCCGGCTGCCGAACTTGCGGCGCACGCCGGAGGCACTCGAAGAGCTCATCACCAAGCCCGCGCGCGCGCTGTTCGAGCGGTTGGGCATCCTGACGCGGGAGGAGCTCGAGTCGCGCTTCCACGTGCATATGGAGCGCTACACGAAGGACATGCTCATCGAGCTGCACACGGTCCAGCAGATGGTGGACACGATGGTGCTGCCGGCGGCATACGCCTACCACGGCGCGCTGATCGACACCGCCGCCAAGGCGAAGGAGCTCGGCCTAACGGTCATTCCGGAACTGGACACGGCGAAGGAAGTCGGCACCGTGGCGCAGCAGATCCAGAAGCGCCGCTCGGCGCTGGCCAAGGTGATCGACCAGGCGGATCGCCTCCACGATGATCCGCTCACGCAGGCCAAGCTGCTCACCTCCGACGGCGCCGACCGCATGGCGGAGTTGCGTGCGGGCTGCGACGCGATGGAGCTGCTGGTGCCCGACGATCATTGGCCGCTGCCCAAATATCGGGAGATGTTGTTCCCGGTGTGAGCACGACACGGGCTCGTCGTTAGGCAACTCGCGGGGCGGCGCATCAGACGCCGCCCCGCGGTGCATCCGCCGTGCGTGTCGGCGGACTCAGCCGCTCGCCGAGCGCTCGTTCGCCCACCGCCGCCGGATGTCGGCCAGGAAGCGGGCCTTGTCGTGCTCGATCTGCCGTACCAGCGCGCGATTGCCGGTCACTTCGTGCGCAGCCGCCCACAACACCATCTCCGTCAACACGGGCGCGAGGTCGATGCCTTTGTCGGTGAGGACGTACACCCGCTTGCGCGCGTCCGATGGATCAGGCTCAGCCGCAATGATTCCAGTCGCCGTCAGCTTGCGCAGGCGGTCGGCCAACATGTTGGAGGCGATGCCCTCGTCGCACATCTGAAGGTCCGTGAAGCTGCGGGCCCCACGGAGCATCATGTCGCGCACGATGAGCAGGGACCACCGGTCGCCCAGCATCTCGACCGAGGCGTTCAGCGGACACGTCGATCGGCGCTTCGGCGCGCTCGGTCTAGGACCCATGGCTCGATGCTACGATCATTACTTGCATTTTACAAGTGAAATGCAATGTTAGTGACTCGGCTCTTGCACCATTCACACCATTCGGAGGGCACCATGAAACTCATCGTGTGCATCGCGTCGACCTTCGTCTCCATCGTGCCGTGCAGCAGCGTATCGAGCCAAATGGCTCGACCTGCGACAACCGAGGACCTACCCGCCGTGTTCGATGCGTCCGTCCCACGCGACCGGCAGGTGCAGGTCGCTTTGAGCGCGGCCCCGCCGGTGGTGGCCAAGCACGCTACCGTGTACGTGTTGACCAACCAAGGCTATGAGAAAGTGCGTGCCGGGAGCAATGGGTTCAGCTGTCTCGTTGCCCGATCGTTCGTGAAGCCGACCGAAACGACAGTGGAACCGATGTGCTTCGACGCCGAGGGCAGTCGCACGTTGCTGCCGGTTCGGTTGCAGGTGGAAGAATTGCGTGCGGAGGGAAAGTCGGCCTCGGCGATTCAGGCGTCCGTCGAGAAGGGCTTCAAGGATGGTCGATTCAAAGCGCCAAGCCAGGTGGGCATTCTCTACATGTTGTCGAGTGAGAACCGGCTGGTGCCCGCGTCGGGCGGCGACCCGGCGCACGTTCCTCCGCATCTCATGTTCTACGCTCCATACATGTACGCAAAGGATTTCGGATACGACACGGCGGCAACGATCCCGCTGCTGATCGAGCCCGGTCAGCCCGATGCCATGTTGGTCGTGATGCTGCCGGCCGGGTCCATGTAGTCGCGTGTGTACGCATCCGTTGGGCGAGCGGGGGCGGCGCGCGGCGCGTCGCCCCCGTGGTGCATCGAGGGACAACTGCGTGTGCGAGCGTGAGGGCATGGCGGCTGTCGTGCGACAGTTCCTCGAGAAACACGTGCGTTAGCACGCAAAGTATCGGCGCCCAACGTGTTGACATCGTTGATGCCGAAACGACAGGCAGGCCATAGCTTGGCGCACCCACCAGTCCGCCGGATCACACCATGTGGAGGAGCGCCATGCCTGCACCGACAGCATCCCTGAACCTCTGGGCACGACGCGCGCTCGTGCTCGCGACGACGACCGCAGCGTTCGCGGCGTGGATGCCTGGCACCGCGCACGCGCAGTTCGGCAAGCTCGTGAAGAAGGCCGTCGACAAGGCGGCGCCGACCTCGGGCAAGGCCACGGGTCCCGCGCCCGTGTACGACCAAACGACCGTGGAGCTCGGTGCGCCGCAAGTCGATCAGATGATCGCCGGCCTAACGGCGGAGCGCAACCTGCTCGTGGGCTCGGGACAGAACGGCGTGCAGGCGATGGTCAAGCGACGCCAGGCCGCGTCGGACCAGCGCTCCAAGATCGCCGACGCGCACGACAAGGACGAGCAGGCGTACGAGAGCAGCTCGTCCAAGATCGAGTCGTGCCGCAGTCAGACGATCGATGCGCTGCAGCAGGCGCACACGAAGGACGCGCAGGCGAAAGCGATGAGCGATCCGGCCTTCCAGCAGAAGTACATGCAAGCGGCGCAGGCCATGGCGGCTGCGAATGCGCGCGGCGACACCGCGGCCGTGCGCAAATTGCAGCTGCAGTTGATGCAGTCGGTGTATCCGAACGCCAAAGAGGATACGGCCGCCGCGGACGCCAAGTGCGGGAAACCGGCGCCGGAGCCGGCGTGGCATGCCCAACGCGACGCGCTGGCGAAATTGGAAAACGCGCTCAGCGACTCGATTCGCGCGACGCAGGACACGGCGGAATCGACGGGCGCCACGAGCAGCGGCCTGACGGTTCCGCAGTTTGCCACGGCGCGGGAGCGCATCCTGACCTTCCTCGCCAACGAGAATCGGAGCGGGGGCATCGCCGGCTACAGCCAGAAGGAAGTCGATGCGTTAGGCGCGAAGGCGGCGCAGCTGCACCAGTTGATCGACGACATCGACAAGGCGAAGCAAACCTGATGCTCGGCCGTCGTCTGGCTGGGGCAGCGGCAGTCGCGCTCTGCGCGGGGCTCGCTGCACCGGCCACACCTGCGCGCCCCCTGTCCGCGCTGCCGCCGAGCGCGCTCGCCATCGAGCGCGGCGGCGGCGTGTCGACGTGGTGGCGGTCAGAGCGCGCGCCGGCGCGATGGCCCGCGCCCCTTCCGGAAGTCGCGGCCGCATTGGCCTGGCAGCCCGTGGCGCCGGGAATCGACTGGGCATCCCTGCGCCTGGCCGGACGTGGAGAAGCCTGGCGGATCCGCGCGATGGTCGTGCGCATCGACCCGCGCCGCGTGCGGTTCCGGTTGGACACGGCGTTCGACCGCAGCGGCATGGCCGCGGCGTGGAGCATCGCGCGCACGCCTAACGACGCGCTCGTGGCGCTCAACGCCGGACAGTTCGTCGGCTCCATGCCATGGGGATGGGTGGTGCTGGACGGACGCCAGTTTCTGTCGCCCGGACACGGGCCGCTGTCGACCGCGGTCGCGATCGACACCGCGGGGCGCGTCCGGTGGGTGCCGGGCGACAGCGTCGCGCAGCCGATCACCGGCGTGGAGTCGGCATTCCAGTCATACCCGACGCTGCTCGAGGGAGACGGCGACGTGCCCGCCGCGCTGCGCGCCCAGGTATCGGGGCCGGCGGCGGTCGACCTCGGCCACCGCGATGCGCGCCTTGCGTTAGGCGAGCTGCGCGACGGGCGCCTGGTCGTCGCGCTCACGCGGTTCGACGCGCTCGACGGCGCGATGGATTTCGTCCCCTTCGGGCTCACCACGCCGGAGATGGCCGCGCTCATGGGCGCCCTGGGATGCCGCCGGGCGGTCGCACTCGACGGCGGCATCTCGAGTCAATTGCTCATACGCGATGCGCACGGACACACGCACGCGTGGCGTGGATTGCGCAACGTGCCACTCGGGCTCGTTGTCGTCTCGCGCGCGACGGCGACACCCTAACGGTGGCCCGGGCGGACGCGTGATCTCCGCGCCGCCGCGTCCGGGAACAATCGGTCTATCGCGAAACCTTGTCGATGAGTGATACCTTCCGACACGGTGATCGACGCGACCGCCCAACCAACGAGCGCCTTATGAACTCTGCCGTGACGACACTCCGCATCCTCGTGCGGCTCTGCGGCCTCATACTCATCATCCTCGGCATCATCTTCTGGACCGGACATGCGCGTGGTCTCATTCCCGTGCACATGGTCGTCGGGTTGCTGCTCGCGGTCTGCCTGTGGCTGCTCGCGTTCTTTGGCGCGAGAGCGCACATCGGCGGGTCGTTTGTGGCACTGGTTGCCGTGTGGGCTCTGCTCATGGTGATCTTCGGCGCCGTGCAAGCGAGCTTGATGCCCGGTCGCGCCCATTGGGTGATACAGGTGTTGCACCTGCTCGTCGGCATCGCGGCACTGGGCATGGGCGACCGATTGGGCGTGCGATTGTCGCGCGCGGCATACCTAGAACGCTAGGGCGCACGTCGGCGATGGCGCGAGCGGGGAAGGGAACTTCGGCGGCCGCTCGTCCTAGAAATAGGAGGTAGGATCTTCGACTCACTGCCCGCCACCACGCCTTGTTCGTGATTCGCGCCCGCATTGCCACCGGCAGTGTTCTCGTGGCCGCGCTGGCGGGTTGTTCACACCCGGGCGCGCCGGTCGCGACACAGCCCACTCCCATGCCCACGACGCTCGACGTCGCGGTGACGGACGCACCGGATTCCATCGCCACATGGCTCAGCGATCGCGGAGCGTATCGCGTATCGTCGCGCGCCGGCGATACGGTGCATCTGGAATCGGTTGTCGCTGACGCCGCGCCGTCGTTGGTGGTGCACCACGTCCCGACGCGGGGTGCGCGCGATGCGATCGATGCGGGCGTGGACGCGCTGCTGACGGCGGACCCTGATGCGATCGCGTACGCGGCCAGGCGCCCGGACTTGACGTCGCTGCCATCGGTATGGAATCGCACATACGTGTTGCTGGTGCGTGGTGTGGCGAGCGACGGCGTGTTCGGGTCACGGCGCGACACCTTGCGAACCGAGCTTGCGACGGGCGCGGTGCGCGTCGAAGCGCGTCCGGTACCGGTCGCAACAGGTGCTGACTCGTGCGGCGTCCTCGACGACGCCGCACCGGCTCTTACTCGCCCTGGAGTATCGTCTACAGCGCGGATCGTCTATGCGCGCTCCGACGACGTGGCGCGCGCGCTCGCCGAGCGGTTGGTCGCGTTCGGCTCCTCTCGTGTCGGCCTTCTCGCCTCGCTTTCACCGGCGCTCGCACGGGCCGGCGATTCATTGCGCGCGGAAGGCATCGATGCGTCGGATGCGGCGCGCGCCGTGCAATCGGGCGCGGCGCTGGCCGCCGTGCTGGCTGTTCCGGCGACTGAATATGGGTGCAGCGTCGACCACGGGTCGG
>DASYXE010000137.1:0-4500 GCA_035935375.1 Gemmatimonadaceae bacterium
CGTCGCTCAGTGGCCATCCCGTGGTGGCGATGCGTCCGTCCATCGACGCCATCATGTGGCAGATGACGCGCGGGCGGCGAGAGTCCACTGCGTTCACCGGTCGATCTGCGCCATTTGCGCCGGCGAGTAGCGCGGGCCGGAGACCTGTCCCGGCGCGAGCGCGCGCTCGAGCTGCGCGGCGTCGTCTTTCGTTAGGCGGACGTCGGCGGCGCCGACGTTCTCCTCGAGGTATGAGCGCCGCTTCGTACCCGGGATCGGCACGACGTCCGGCCCGCGCGAGAGCAGCCACGCCAGCGCGATCTGCGCAGGCGTCGCACGGTGCCGCGCCGCCACGTCACGCACCACCGTTGCGGCGCGCATGTTCGCGTCGAAATTGCCGCCCTGATAGCGCGGATCGCCGCGCCGGTAGTCTCCTGGCGGATACTCCTCGGCCCGCTGCACGTGGCCCGTCAAGAAGCCGCGCCCGAGCGGGGCAAACGCCACCAGGCCGCTGCCTAACTGGCGCAGCAGTGGAATGATCTGCGGCTCCAAGTTCCGTTCCCACAGCGAGTACTCGCTCTGCAGCGCCGAGATCGGGTGGACGGCGTGCGCGCGGCGGATGGTCGACTCGCCGGCCTCCGAGAGACCGAGATAGCGGACGTTGCCCGCGTGGACGAGATCGGCCATCGTGCCGACCACGTCCTCGATGGGCACGTTGGGGTCGACGCGATGTTGGTAGAGGAGGTCGATCCGGTCTGTGCCGAGGCGGCGCAGCGACGCCTCCACCACCTCGCGGATGTGCTCGGGGCGGCTGTCGACGCCGGAGATGGTGCCGTTGGCGAACGTGAAGCCGAACTTGGTGGCGATGACCACGCGGTCGCGCGCGCCGCTGCCTAACGACTGGAGCGCGCGCGCGAGCAGCTGCTCGTTCTCGAACGGGCCGTACGCTTCCGCCGTGTCGAGGAAGGTCACGCCGAGCTCGATCGCCCGATGAATGGTGGCGATCGATTCGCGCTCATCGCGATCGGCGGTGGTGCCGTAGGCGTAGCTCATGCCCATGAGCCCCAGGCCCAGAGCGGAGACGGTAAGACCGTTCGTGCCTAACGTGCGGCTCGCGAGCATGACTGGGTACCGGTGACAGAAGAGGCCGACGCGAACGTGAGTCTCCGGAACTTATCCTCGCGACACGTCGGATCGATTGCACGCCTATACTATAGTAGAGCCCGGCACCGGCAGGTCTTGCCGGCCCGGCACGCGCGCCACTTGCGGCCAGGGGACGGCGAAACTATCCTTGCCCTAACCTCGTTAGTGGACCCACGATGCCCCGCGACGCCAGCGACCTCCTCCACGGCACGCTCGACGTGCTCGTCCTCAAGACCCTCTCCTGGGGCGCGATGCATGGCTACGCCATCGCCGAGTGGATCGAGCGCCGCGGCCAAGGCGAGCTCGTGATCGTCGACGCCGCGCTCTATAAAGCACTCCACCGCCTCGAGGAGGCCGGCGCGATCACGTCGGAGTGGGGACTCTCCGACAACAACCGCCGCGCCAAGTACTACTCGCTCACCGCGCGCGGCCGCGCCCGTCTGCGCTCCGAGTCGGAGACCTGGAAGCGCTACGCGCTCGCGGTTGGCCGCATCATCGAATCGAGTTGACCCATGCGGGTTCCCTCCGGCGTCCGTCGCGCATTCCGGCTCCCCGCATCGAGCGGACAGATCGCGCGCGACCTGGAGGAGGAAGTCGAGTTCCACGTCGCCATGCGGGTGCACGCGTTGGAGCGCGCTGGCCTCACGCACGATGACGCGGTCGCCGAAGCCCAACGCAAATTCGGCGATGTCCAGGACCTGCGCGACTACTGCGTCGCCATCGAGGTGCCACACATGCAACGGGCCCACCTTCGCGAGCGGCTGTCCAGCATGGGGCAGGACCTGCGGTTCGCACTCCGCCAATTCCGCCGGTCGCCCGGCTTCGCGATCATCGCGAGCCTAACGCTGGCGTTGGGCGTCGGCGCCACGACGGCGATCTTCAGCGTCGTCAACGGCGTCATCCTCAAGCCGTTGCCGTTCAGCCGGCCGGAGCAGCTCGTCCAGCTCTGGGGTATCGATGCCAACGGCCGCCATCTGCACTTTGCCGACCCCACCTTCGACCACGTCCTCGCCGAGAACCACACCCTGAGCGCGGCGGCCGAGTACAACAGCGGCGACATGTCGTTCTCGTCGAATGGCACGGCGAGCCGGGTGACCGTCACGGGCGTCTCGAAGCAGTTCTTCCGCGTGCTCGACGTCGGGCCTGAGCTCGGGCGGACGTTCACGCCCGAGGACCAGCAGAAGGGCTCGCCGACGGTGATCGTGATCAGCCACGGGCTCTGGACGCGCCTGTTCGGCGGATCCCCAAGCGTCATCGGCACCACGGTCAAGAGCGGGCAGACACCCATCACGATCATCGGTGTGCTGCCGGCGGGCAAGGAATTTCCGTCCGGCACCGATGCATGGTATCCGCGCGAGCCGTTCGGCGAAGACCAGAGCTACACGGCACACAACTGGAACGTCATCGCACGCGTGAAGGATGGCCTAACGCCGACCGCCGCGACCCGCGACGTGTCGATGGTGCTGCGCCGCCTGCACGCGGCGGTCGGCGAAGCGACGTGGACGTTCGACGGTACCGCGATTCCGCTGCGCGATCAAATCATCGGCAGCGTAAAAGTCCTGCTCCTCCTCATCCTCGGCGCCTCCGGCGTGCTGCTGCTCATCGCGTGCGCGAACGTGGCCAATCTGCTCATCGCCCGCATGGCAGTCCGGGAGAGCGAGATCGCGGTGCGCGTCGCGATCGGGGCAGGGCGCGGGCGCATCGCGCAGCAACTGCTCATCGAGACATCGCTGCTCGCCGCGGTGGGATGCCTGGGCGGCATCCTGATCGCCGCGGCCGGGACGCGCATGCTCCTCGTGCTCCGTCCCGCGCTCATTCCTCGAGTGGGCGAGCTGTCCCTCGATTGGCAGGTTCTCGTGTTCGCGGTCGTGGTCTCGGCGGCCACGGCGGTTGCGTTAGCACTCGTTGCCGCGTGGCGCGGCACGGCCGGCGATCTGCGTGCCGCGCTGTCGCAGTCGCAGCGGACGCAAGGCGGCGGCGGTGCGAGCTACCGGGTGCGCGGCTCGCTGGTCGTCGTGCAGCTGGCCATGACGGTGGTCTTGCTCATCGGCGCGGGACTCCTTGCGCGCAGCTTTGTCGCGCTCATGAGTATCGACCCGGGCTTCCGCACGCACGGCATGGTCGTGGCCGGGACGGTTTTCGATGCCCCGCGCGATGCCGACTACCTGGGCCGTCGCTCCGTCTACTATCAGCAGCTCGCGGAGCGCGCGCTCGCGATCCCGGGCGTCACGAGCGTCGGCATCTCGAATGCGCCACCGTTCTCCAACGGCAGCAGTAACGGCACGTTCCTGGTGCTCGACAACGCGGGCGTCAACATCGTGCCGAAGGAGCTCGAGGCGCTGTTCAACGACAAGACGCGGACCGGATATGCGACGTACCGCACCGCGACCGGCGGCTATTTCAAGGCTCTCGGGATTCCCGTGGTCACGGGCCGCGTCTTCGACGCGACCGACCGCGCGGGCGGGCCCCAAGTCGCGGTGATCAACGCCGCGCTGGCCCACAAGCAGTGGCCTAACGGTGACGCCATCGGCAAGGTGATCGAGTTCGGCAACATCGACGGCGACCTGACGCCGATGACGGTTGTCGGCATCGTCGGCGACACACGCGAGGAGGACCTGGCGGCCGATCCAGCGTCCGCCGTCTACGTCGATTTCGATCAGCGGCCAGGCAATAGCAACGAGATGTTCGTGATCATGGCGTCGGACAAGGAAGGATCCACGATTGCCGCCGCGCGCCGCTCGTTCCCGCAGGTGCGCGCCGACATTCCGATGCGGTTCCTGACGGTGGAGGACATCATCGGCCGATCCGTCGAGAGCCAGCGTTTCATGCTGCTGCTCGTCGGTGTCTTTGGAGCGGTCGCGCTGCTCCTCGCCACACTCGGCGTCTACAGCGTGATCTCGTATCTCGTCGCACAGCGCGGACGCGAGATCAGCATCCGCGTCGCGTTGGGCGCGTCGGCATCCGAGATCGTGGGCCTGGTGCTCAAGCAAGGCGTCGTGCTGTCACTGGTGGGCGCGGTGATCGGCGGCGTGGCCGCCTTGGCCGCCACACGCGTGCTCAAGCGCCTGCTGTACCAGGTGAGCACCACCGACCCGATCGCGTTCGTATCCGTGCTCGTCGTGCTGTGCGGCGTGGCGCTCCTTGCGAGCTATGTGCCCGCTCGGCGGGCGGCCGCGTTCGAGCCCATGGATGTGTTGCGCGGCGGATAAAGGCGGACAGAGCGCGGACACTGCCGGACACGACCAGACCGCCGTGCTGCCGATGGGAGCCCGTGCCCGCCCGTTAGACCTGCCCCCGGTCGCGTGAGGCGCTCTCAAGGTCGAGCGATCCGGACGTGTCCGGCAATGTCCGCGCTCTGTCCGCCTTTCCGGTGGGCGA
>DASYXE010000138.1:0-2245 GCA_035935375.1 Gemmatimonadaceae bacterium
GGTGTGCCCGATCTGGCGACGTTCACGTACACCACTGCCCACTGCACCGACACGGAAAGCGGCGAGACGGTCGTCATCACCGGCTCGTGGGTCGCCGGCGATACGACGCCTAACACCGCTGACCTCGACGACAACGAGCAACTCAACAACATCGTCCTGACGGAGTCCGGCTCGCAATCGGCCTTCCGTCTGGCGGCCGACGGCGGCGTGTCGATTGTCGAAACGACGGGTAAGGTGACAGCCAACGAGAACTTCTGGCTCGCCATCCAGGAAACCGCTCCGCAAACCGTGCACGACAGTCTCTCGGAAGCGGGCGGCGAGGAGTTCGACTTCTCACCCAGCGGTAATCCGCTCATCGAGGACAGCCAGCTTCCGGCCGGTACGCTGCACATCAACCTGAATGAAACGTTTGTGTTAGGCGGTCAAACCGTCTACACGTTCACCATTGCGACGCCGACGGCACTGACGATCGATCCCGCTTGTCTGTCGACGGTCACCGCCGGCGTCGTGACCGTGACGTTCGGAACCGGGACGACGACGGTCGAGACGATCACCTGGACGGGCTGCGGCGCCTACACGATCACGAAGGCCTAACGCGGTGCGGCCGGCGCGGCGTGCGCGCCCTGAACTTCGATGGCTCGCACGCGCTGGGCGATCGCGGCAATGCGTGCGCGGAACGCCGGATCGGCGTTCCGCCACGCGGCCAGCGCGCGCCGGTAGTGCACGAGGGCGCTGTCCACCTCGCCGGCCCGATCGAAGGCGAGCCCCAGTCTGGCGTGCACATCCGTACCGGTGAGATAGTAGTTCGACGCCTCGACGGCTCCGTGCAAGGCATCCTGGAGCAGGGGGATCGCCTCGCCCGCGCGGCCGTCGGCCAGGAGCAGTCCGCCTAACTCGTAGTTGATGCGGCTGTATCCGTCCACTGGTGCGACGAGCGCGGCGCGCATCTCGCGCTCCGCGCCCGCGCGGTCGCCGCGCGCGGTGAGCAGCAGCCCGCGCACATAGTGGTGGAGGGCGCGGTCGCGAGCGTACGCGCTCCTGGGACCCCACGCGGTCAAACTGTCGATGAGCGCCGGCAGACGTGCGGTGTCGCCCGCGGCCGCGAGCGCCGTCGCGGCGTGCGTCGTCATCCAGATGCGGTGGCGCGCTACGAGACCGGGAGCGGCCCGTGGAAAGTCGGGTGATTCCCGCCACGAGTAGTCGGCCATCGTGTCGAACAGTTGGGCAGCTTCGCGATACCGGCCCATCTCGAACAGCACCTGGCCCTTGGCGACGGCGTCGATTGGCCGGGGCGCATTGAAGCCGGGCGGCGCGTCGTTCGTCAGCCGCACCAGTCGCTGTGCGGCGCCCAGTGCTTCGCCTAACCGACCCTGGTTGCGGAGGCTGATCACCAACCACCACAGTGCCTCGGCCTGCACGTCCCGGTTCCCGTACTGGAGCCTGTCGCGCAGCGTGCGATCGGCGGCGGCGAACTGTCCCGACCGGATGTCGATCACGACGCGCGGCACCACGTACCCGAACTCGCTGCCCCCCACGCGCTCGGCCGTCCGCTCGTCGGCCAGCGCGCTGTCGATGCGCGTTTCGCGCGCGAACAGATCGGCGAGCGCCCACCACGCGGCGGCCGATCCCGGCTGCGCGCGCGTGCGCGCGCGGGCGGCGCGTTCGGCGGCGGGGAACGAGTCCATGGAGATGTACGCGGCCTGAATGATGTCGAGCGCCTCGCAGGCGCGGCATGACGGGCCGCGGCCGGACAGCCCCAGCGTATCGAGGTGGACGGCGCGCCGTAGGTGGGGCAGGGCGCCCAGGAAATCGCCCTGCCAGGCCATCGCCCTGCCTAACGCGAGCTCGGCCCCTGGTTCGTCGGGGTAGCGTGTGGCGAGCGATTCGGCGAGCGCCAGCTGCGCCGGTTCGTTCGTCAGGTACGCCCACGTCTGGTGGATGATCAGACGTTCGCGATCCGACACGCGTTGGGCGAGGCGCAGCGCCAGCGACAGGTCTCGCCGCGCAGCCAGCCCATCGGTGCCGAGCTCGCCGAGTCCGGCGTAGTAGGCCGCCATGGCGAAGGTCGAATCTTCGTCGAGGGCAGCGTGGAACAGCGGGACGGCGCTCGCGGCCTGTTCGGCGTAGAAGCGACGCAGGCCGTCCTCGTAGAGGCGATGCGCCGCCAGCGACGTCGTGGTCACGTCGGTCGACGTCCGCGGAGGAATGCGAAGGCCGAAGTCCGCCGCGACTTGCTCGGTGGCGC
>DASYXE010000139.1:0-2192 GCA_035935375.1 Gemmatimonadaceae bacterium
GATCGAGAAAGTGCTTCGTGAGCTCGAACGGCTCGGGGCCTTCGTCCGTATCGAGGCCGAGCACGAAGTTCGTCTGCACGTACGGCACGTAGCGCAGAATCATGTTGACGTGGTCGGCCACCCGCCTGACTTTGTCGATGCCGACGTCGCGACCGGTCTTCGCCTTGTTGCCCAACGCGAACCACGATTCGATGCCGGGCAGGATGGCCTTGAACCCGTTCTTCTTCAGGCGGGCGAGGTGCGGCTCGGACAAGAGCGACAGGCTGCTCTCGGCGAAGAAGTCGATGCTGTCCGGCGGTGCGGCGTCCTCGATCACGCCCATGTAGTCGTCGAATCGCACGCCGAAGTTCGGATCGTGCCACCCCACGCGCGGCCGTTTGATCTTGCCTAACAGAAACCGCAGATCGTCGCGGATCTGATCGAACGCGAGCGGCTGGTACTCGACCGTCGAGTCGATGCAGAAGGGGCACGTGTACGGGCACCCCAGGCTGCCGAGCATGGGTACGATCTTGAGAATCGGCGTCTTGCGCAGCGTGGGCTCGATGAATTTCCACCGCTCCTGGACGCTCGGCAGCGACTGCGGTTGGCGTGCCGCGCCGAGTTGCACGCCGGCGGCGAGGTTGGGCTTGCAGTCGCGCAGGAGATCATCGATCACCGTGCGGTCGGTGAATCCGAGCACGTAGTCGAAATGCCGCGCCGCATCGTGCGGATAGCATCGGGCGTGCGGTCCGCCGAGGACCGTCACCGTTCCGCGGCGGCGATGCACGTTGCTGATCGCATACGCCGTGTGGGCAGCCTGCGTGAATGCGCCGATGAACAGCACGTCGGTTTCGGCGAGCACCTCGGCGGCCAGATCCTCGAAGCCCGTGTAGCACACGAAGCGAACGTTGTGCCCCGCTTGCTCGCACCAGACGGCCACCACCTGCGGCATGATGCTCGCGAGGTTGGCGTTCATGAGGCGAGCGTAGAGCGCGCGGGTCGGTCGCTCGGTGGTGAGATCGAGCACGGTGATGCGCAAACGACGCACGATCGACTCCTCGCTTTCGCGATCAGAGTGAAAGTGCGTCGTGGAGCGGCGGCCGTCGGCGCCGGGCGCACAGACAGGACTTCGGCGGTGGAAGCAGCACCAAAAGCGCCGCAGCGCTTATGTCACGTACTGAACATAGCGTCAGGTCGCCCGCCTGGATAGGGCATCGCTGTGAATGCGCCGGATTGGCCGTTGGGCGTCACGCGCGCCTGGGGCGATGCGCTCCAACGGCGATCGATGCCGGCCGATGCACGGCGCGCGCGCGGCCGCGGCGACGTATGGTCGTGACTGTGCCCTTGACGGCGTCGGAGCACCCGTACCGACCCCGGCTGCTGTGAGTGAACGCCCGCCGAATGACACGCGCGCGCGCGTCTCCGCCGCCGAGTGGTAGAGATTATCGGCCGGGAGCGTCTGGTTAGGCGTAGCGACGCGCGTCGAGAATCTGGCCGGTCATCGTGCCTTGCACGCTCTCGCGGTACGCCTTGGCCACGGTCGACGCCGGCAGGGTGTCGGCGATCGAGGTGCCCATCGCCTGCACGGTCTCGGTGATCCACGGCGGGCTCACCGCATTGATGCGCAGTCCGGAGCGGAGCTCGAGCGCCGCCGCGCGCACGAACCCTTCGATGCCGGCGTTGATCAGGCTCACAGACGCGCTGCCGGGCATGGGCTCGCGCGCGAGCACGCCGCTCGTGAGCGTGATCGACCCGCGCTCGGCGAGCCACTCTTGCGCGAGGCGCGCGACGTTCACCTGGCCCATCAGTTTGTTCTGGTTGCCGAAGACGAAGTCCGCTTCGGTGAGCTCGCCTAACGGACGAAACCGCGCCGCCCCCGCGGCGCAGATCACGGCGTCCACCAGGCCCACGTGCTCGAACAGCGCCCGGATCGATGTCGAGTCCGCCAGATCCACCGTCAGGTCGCTCGTGCGATGATTGACTCCGATGACCACGTGCGTCGGGGAGAGCGCGGCCGTCACCGCCTTGCCGATGGTGCCGTGACTCCCAATGAGCAACACCTTCATGCCGTCCTCCCCTGCATTCGCCCCCCGCCTCAGGGCGAGGACTTGCCCCCACGCGATGCCGCCATCGGCGCCGGCTCGCGTCGCTCCGTTAGGCGCGGCCGCGTGGCCTCGCCGGAGACCACGCGCACCGGTGCGTCGGCGCCTGCC
>DASYXE010000140.1:0-3157 GCA_035935375.1 Gemmatimonadaceae bacterium
CGCGGCGTACAACGGCGTCGCCGCGCTGATGGCGTTCGCGATCCCGGTGCTGGCGGCCAGGACCAGCCGGAAGATCGCGCACGCGGTCTGCCTGCTCGCCGGCGCGCTGGGGCTGGTGTCCATCTTCGTGATCACCGAGCCCAAGCTGCTGCTGGGCTCGATGGTGGGGGTCGGGATCGCGTGGGCGAGCATCCTCTCGATGCCCTACGCGATCCTGTGCGGGTCGCTGCCCCCCTCGAAGCTCGGCTACTACATGGGGGTCTTCAATTTCTTCATCGTGATCCCGCAGATCATCGCGGCGGCCGTGCTCGGATTCATCGTGGGGCATTTCTTCGGCGGCTCGGCGATCTACGCGCTGCTCATCGGCGGCGTATCGCTCGTGGTCGCCGCGATTCTTACGTTGGGCGTTGACGACAAGGACGAGGCGCGCGCATGAAACGCAACTTCTTCGCGGCGCTGACCGCGCTGCTCTTCACGACTGCCGGCTGGGCGCAGGACACGACGTGGGTACGGCGGAGCGCGATCTACGAGGTGTTCGTGCGCGACTTCTCGGCCAGCGGCGACCTGCGCGGTGTCACCAGCGGCCTGGACCGCATCGCGGCGACCGGCGCGAACGTCCTCTGGCTGATGCCGATCCAGCCGGTCGGCGTCGTGAACCGCAAGGGCACGCTCGGCTCGCCGTATGCGCTGCGCGACTACATGGCGATCGACTCGGCCTTCGGGACCCCGGCGGACTTCCGCGCCCTGGTCCGGGCCGTGCACGCGCGCGGCATGAAGATCATCATCGACTGGGTGCCCGACCACACCTCGCCGGACAACGTGTGGGTCGCCCAGCACCGCGACTGGTACGTGCGGGACTCGCTGGGCGCGCCGATGGTCCCGCGCAACCCGGATGGCCAGCTCACCGACTGGACCGACGTGGTGCAGATCGACTTCCACAATCCCGCGGCGCGCGCCGCCATGATCGACGCGATGAAGTGGTGGCTGCGCGAGTACGGGATCGACGGATTCCGGGTGGACGCGACGGGGTTCGTCATGGACGACTTCTGGCGCGAGGCCGTTCCGGCGCTCCGCGCGTCGGTCCCGCGGCGCATCCTGCTGCTCGCCGAGTGGGGCGATCTCAAGATGCATACCTTCGGATTCGACTTGTCATATCCGTGGTCGGCCTACGGCAAGCTGAAGGCCGTGTGGCGCGGCGACAGCGCGGTCACGTTCGTGCGCGGCGAGCTGGCCGACCACCGGGCGATGCCGGCCGGCGGCCAGCGAATGCGCTTCACCACCAATCACGACGAGACCGCGTGGGACCAGCCGCCGGTGACGCTGTTCGGCGGTTCGGACGGCGCGCGCGCCGCGTTCGTCGCGATGGCGCTGCTGCCGGGCCGGCCGCTGATCTACAACGGGCAGGAGGTCGAGAGCCCGCAGAAGCTGCGGCTGTTCGAGCGCGACCCCGTCGAGTGGGACCAGCCTCAGGCCGCGGCCGCACGCGCGTTCTACAGCAGGATCATCCAGCTGGCGCGCAGCGACTCGGCGTTCGTCGCCGGCGATTTCCAGAATGTCGAGACCACCGCCCCCGCCGACGTGATCTCCTACCGGCGCGGCAACGACGTCGTGCTCGTGAACGTCCGCAACCGCGAAGTGCGCTTCGAGGTGACCGGCGCCGGCATCGATCGAGCCGGCGACCTGCTCTCGGGCCGAGCGCACGAGGGCAACACGGTCACCCTGCCCGCGTACGGCGCCGTGGTGCTTGCACCGACCCGCGCGCAGGTCGACGTTTCCTCTCCGGATGGCCGCAACTCGGTCACGGTCGAGATCCGCGAGGGGCGCCTGACGTGGCGCCTGGACCGCGACGGCCGCCCGCTGGTCCTGCCATCGGTGCTGGGTTTCGTGTTCCACGGCGCGCCCACGTTGCGCGACTCGCTGCGCATCACCGACACCACGCGCGCCTCGCACGACGAGTGGTGGACCCAGCCATGGGGCGAGGTCGCCCGCGTGCACGACCACCACAACGAGCTGGCCGTCGGCGTCGAGGAGCGCGCGGCGCCGAACCGGCGGTTCACCCTGCGCGTGCGCGCGTTCGACGACGGCATCGGCTTCCGGTACGAGTTCCCGGAGCAGCCCGGGCTCGGCGCCTTCGAGATCAGCGACGAGCTGACCGAGTTCGCGATGGCCGACAACTCGCGCGCCTGGTGGATCCCCTCCGACCGGCCGCGCAAGGACCGCTCCGAGGAGCTGTTCTCGTCGGCCCCGGTCAGCTCGCTCGACAGCGTGCAGACGCCGCTCACCATGGAAGGGAGCGACGGTCACACGTTCATGGTCATCCACGAGGCCAACCTCGTGGACTTCGCGCGGATGTTCCTGGCGGGCCCGCGCATGGAAGGCCGGACGCTGCGGGCCGCGCTCCAGCCCATGAACGACGGCATCAAGGTCCGCGGCCACACGCCGTTCGTCACGCCGTGGCGCACGCTCCAGGTGGCCGACCGCGTCACCGACCTCGCGCCCTCGCTGCTCGGCCTCAACCTCAATCCGCCCGACGTACTCGCCTCCACCGACTGGATTCACCCGATGAAGTACGTGGGCATCTGGTGGGGCATGCACCTCGGCATCCAGACCTGGGCGTCGGGCCCCCGCCACGGCGCGACGACGGAGAACGCGAAGCGGATGATCGACTTCGCCGCGGCGAACGGGTTCGGCGGCGTGCTGGTCGAAGGGTGGAACACCGGCTGGGACGGCGACTGGATCGCGAACCGCGACGCGTTCTCGTTCACGCGGTCCTATCCCGATTACGACCTCCCCGCCGTGGCCGCGTACGCGCACCAGAAGGGCGTACGGCTCATCGTGCACAACGAGACGTCGGGCGGAATCCAGAACTACGAGCGCCAGCTCGACAGCGCGTTCACGCTCTACCACTCGCTCGGCCTCGACGCGATCAAGACCGGCTACGTCACCGACCTCACGACCGAAGGGCACTCCCATTACTCGCAGTACATGGTCCAGCACTACCGCCGCGTGATCGAGGCGGCCGCGCGCGACCACATCATGGTGGACGTCCACGAGCCGATGCACGACACCGGCGAGCGCCGCACGTACCCCAACATGATGAGCCGCGAGGGCGCGCGCGGGCAGGAATACAACGCGTGGAGCGGCGACGGCGGCAACC
>DASYXE010000141.1:0-6782 GCA_035935375.1 Gemmatimonadaceae bacterium
TGACGAGCTTCCACGATCCGCCGGCGTCATCCGAGCGCCAGAGGCGTCCGGTGTCCGTGGGCGCGCCGTGCCATGGCACGCCGTCGCCGGTTTCGATCTGCGCGTACACCCGCTGCGTGTTCGCCGGACTCACGCCTAACGTCACTTTGCCCATGGGCCGGGTGGGGAGGCCGTGGCCCGTTAGGCGGTTCCAGGTGGCGCCGCCATCGGTCGACTTCCAGAGGCCGCTGCCGGCGCCGCCGCTCTCGCGTCCCCACGTGTGCACGGCGATCTGCCACGTGCTCGCGTAGAGGATGCTCGGATTCTTCGGGTCGAACAGCACGTCCACGGCGCCTGTGGAGTCGTTGACGAACAACACCTTCGTCCACGTTTTGCCGCCGTCGGTGCTGCGGAACACGCCGCGATCCGGTTCCGGACCATAGGCGGTGCCGAGTGCGGCGACGAAGAGACGATTGGGATCGGAGGGGTCGATGGCGATGCGCGAGATGCGCCCGGTGTTCTCGAGGCCCGCGCGCGACCAGCTCTTGCCGGCGTCCGTCGATTTGAACATGCCCCAGCCGACCGAAATGTGGCTGCGGATGTACGGCTCGCCGGTGCCGACGTAGACGACGTTGGGATCCGACGGTGCGACGGCGATCGAGCCGATCGATTGCACCGGCTGATCATCGAAGATCGGATTCCAATGCGCGCCGCCGTCCGTCGTTTTCCAGACACCGCCGCTGGCTGCGCCCGCGTAGTAGATGTTCGGGTCACCGGGCACACCCGCGATGGCGTCGGCGCGGTTTCCTTCCGGGCCGATGAAGCGCCACTTGAGCGTCGCGAGAAACGCCGAATCAGGCGCGGCACCCTTTGCCGCCTGCGACGCGGCCTGATTCTTCGACTCTCTGGCTTTGGACTTGGACTTCTGAGCGGGCGCCGCGGTGGCGATGAGGGCGACGAGCGGAGCGACCGCGGCCAGGCGCAGGGCGGCGCGAAGAGAGCGCGACATCGAGCGGACCTCGAGGGATGGTTGGTGGATGCGGCACGGCGCGGGCGCTTGGGCCCGGTACAGCACAACGCACAGTCGATATAGGGCGCGAGGAGTGCAATCGCAAGGCGGAGAGGCCGATAGTCGAGTGAAGGTCGCGACGCGCCGGCTGCAATCGAAAGATGTTGCCGGCAGCATGGGGACGCGTAGTTTCCATATATGGAGGTATATATGGAGCTTTCGAAGAAGACCACGATCCTGTTTTCCCCCGACCTCCACCGTCGCCTCTCCCGACTGGCGCGTCGACAGCACACCAGTTTGGGCGCCCTCGTCCGCGAGGCGTGCGAAGCGCAGTACGGCGTCGTCGCCGACCCGCGGCGCGTCGATGCCGCGCGCGAGTTGGCCGGCCTCGCGTTGCCGGTCGGTCCACCTTCGAAAATGAAACGCGAATCGCAGCAAGGCGTCGAGAAGCGCCGTGTATGATCCTCGTGGACGCGAACATCATCATGTACGCGGCGGGCGCGTCGCACGCACACAAAGCGCCGAGTGTCGCGCTGCTCGAGCAGGTTGCGCGTGGCGACATCGAGGCCGCGATTGACGCGGAGGTGCTGCAGGAGATTCTGCATCGATATCGGGCGATCAATCGCTGGAAGGAGGGCCGCCGCGTCTACGACCTCACGCGTCAGATCTTCAGTAACATTGTGCCGGTTACCGCGACGATCCTCGATCGCGCCCGCGTCCTGCTCGATTCCGAGCCGCGCATCATGGCGCGCGATGCGGTGCACGCCGCAGTGGTATTCGGGGAGCACATGGAAGCTGTCTCCAGTTATGACCGCGACTTCGATCGCATTCCGGGATTGGTGCGTCGCGAACCGGATTCCTGAACCGTGACTGTGCACGTGCGGCGCGCGACCGGTGACGATGCCGATATCCTGGCGACGTTACTCGCCGACTATCTGGGCGAGAGCTACCCCGATCATCCCGGTAGCACTCCTGCCCAACTTCGGCGCGATGTGCTCACCGAGCCACTGCGTGGCGGCGCGTACGATCGCGCGACCACGCGTCGGTTCTATGCACGCGCCGGTGTCATATTGCCCTCCGGCGAAACCCACCTCGGTGGACGAGCGCTTCGCCACCTTGCGCAATGGGCGGGGAAGCCGGTTCGCGAGGCGCTCAGGAACTTGCCGCCCGTCGCGTGGAATTTCGAGGCCTAACGGAAGTGGCGTACCAGGCGATTCGGTAGCCTCGTCACACCTCCTCGGCGGGCCCAATCTTCCGCGACGCATGCGAGAGCTGCCGCTCGATGCGGCGATCCGGAACCAACCACACCAGCGCGACGAGGGCATACAACACGCCCGCGATCCACGGCCGCACCAGCGCCAACGCGATCGCCACAGCGTACGTCGAGAGCGAGAACGTCGTCTTGCGGTCACGCCCCACCGCGGTCGCCAACATGGATCCGGGCCCCTCGTTGGCGACGATGGTGTGGAGCAGCAGCCAGTATGCAAATCCGCACAGCAAGAGGATGACGCCGTACAGCATCGTCGGACCCGATGCGAAATGGCTGTCGCCCATCCACCGCGTGACGAAGGGCACCAGCGACAGCCAGAACAAGAGGTGCAGGTTGGCCCACATCACACCGCCGCTGATGCGGCGGGTCACGTACAGCATGTGATGATGGTTGTTCCAGTAGATGCCGATGTACACGAAGCTCAGCACGTAGCTCAGAAAAACCGGAGCCAACGGCCGCAAGGCACTGAGCCTAACGCCGGACGGCGTCTTCATCTCCAAGACCATGATGGTGATGATGATCGCCAAGACGCCGTCGCTGAATGCTTCGATTCGTCCTTTCCCCATCGCCGCTCCCCTTGCTCGTCAGGCCAACGGGCGTTGGCCGTCTCATGGCGATTGCTTGACCGGCACCACCGCCGGCGCGCCCTGCTTCTTCACCAGGATCGCCACCAACTTGGCCGGCTCGGTGGTACTCGCGTTCCGTCCTACAATATGGATGTCGTTCGGGCCCTCGTAGAATGTCTGGCCGGCCGTGAGCGTGTCCGGCTTGCCGCCTTTCACCTGCTCGATCACCGAGCCCTCCAACACGTAGACTAACGCATCGGCGTTGTGGCGGTGGGGTGCGTCGGCGCCGCCCGGTGCGTATTCCACCGTGAGCACCACGAGCTGTTTTCCGGCGATGTCCGTCAGGTTTTTCATCATCACCGGCGTGACCTTGGGTTCCTGGGCGTTTGCTCCAACGCCGGCGAGACAGAGCATGCCCGCCAGAAACGCCGCGGCGGAAATCTTGACTGTCCACATGACCGTGTTCTCCTCGTGGAAACGCGGGACGATGGCGGGCCGCTCGGGTCATCTCGAGCGGCTCGCTATCGGCCCGTCAGTTATGATCCTGCGTGAGCGAGGCGGCGTTCCCGGTTAGGCAGGGACCGCCGTGATCTTCGACTGCGTCAGCCAGTCGTCGAAGCGCAACGCACCGAGCCGGGCATCCGCGCCCGGCACCAGGCTGCGCTCCTCGAGCTCCGTGCCGAAGTAGCGCGCGTGCGAATCGGCGACCACCTGGCGCGTATCGTGGTACGCGCCGAGCGCGTGCCGAACGAAGTCGTCGAAGCCGAATTGCTGCGGTCCGCCGACCTCGATGATGCCGTTGAGCGGCGCGCCCTCGGCTACCTTGCACACCGCGGCCGAGACGTCGCCGGCCGCCATGGGCTGGAACAGCACGTGCGGCAGGTGCACGGTCGAGCCGTCCGTCGCTTCGTCCGCAATGCGCTTCGCGAACTCGAAGAACTGCGTCGCGCGCACGATCGAGTACGGCCTGCCCGACGCCTTGATCAGCTTCTCCTGCGCGACCTTGGCCCGCATGTAGCCGCTGTCCGTCATGCGGTCGCAGCCCACGATCGACAACGCGACGTGATGCCGCACACCCGCCGCGGCTTCGGCCGCGAGCTGATTGCGCGTGGACGTCTCGAAAAACTTGAGCACGGCCGCGTCCTCGAACGACGGCGAGTTCGACACGTCGACGACGACCCCGGCTCCCGTGAGCACTTGTGCCAATCCCTCGCCGGTGATCGTATTGACGCCCGTGTTCAGCGCCGCCGGCACGGCCTGATGGCCATCCTTGCGCAGGCAGGCGACGAGCTTCGACCCGATCAGCCCGGTCCCGCCGATGATCACGATCTTCATGATGATCCTCTCCGTTAGTCAGCGTTAGGCGGTCGCCGAGCCGGCCATCTCGCGCTCGCGTGTTCGCGGCGCCGGCGAGCTCCGGAGGAACTTCAAGAGCTCGGCGTTCACCTGATTCTGGTGCGTGGACGTGAGGCCGTGCGGCGCGCCCGGATAGTACACGTCCTTGGCGCCCTTGATGAGCCGCGCCGAGCGCACCGACGAATCCTTGATCGGAACGATCTGGTCGTCTTCGCCATGGAGCAGCAGCGTCGGCACATCGAACTTCTTCAAGTCCCCGCTGAAGTCGGTTTCCGAGAATGCCTTGATGCATTCATACGAGTTCAGCAGGCCCGATTGCATGCTCCAGATCCAGAACTGCTCGAGGATGCCCTGTGAGACCTTCGATCCCGCACGATTCGCTCCGTAGAACTGGATCGCGAAGTCCTTGTAGAACTGCGCACGGTCGTTGAAGAGAGCGGTGCGCAACCCATCGAACAGCTCCATCGGTAATCCGTCGGGATTGCTCGGCGTTTTGATCAACTGCGGCGGAACGGCGGCGATCAACACCGCTTTGGCGACGCGCGACGTCCCGTGGCGCCCGATGTAGCGCGCCACCTCGCCCCCGCCCGTCGAGTGGCCAACGAGTGTGACGTCGTGCAGATCGAGCTCCTCGATGACGGCGGCGAGATCGTCCGCATAACCGTTCATGTCGTTGCCCGTCGACGGCTGGCTCGACCGGCCATGCCCGCGCCGATCGTGCGCGATCGTGCGGAAGCCGTTCTGCACCAGGAACAACATCTGTCCGTCCCACGCATCGGCGTTGAGCGGCCAACCATGCGAGAACACGACCGCAGGTCCTCGGCCCCAATCCTTGTAGTAGATCCGCGTGCCGTCATTGGTGGTGATGGTGCTCATGACAGTGCTCCTTGAGGATGGTGAACGAGGGAGCACCTTGCAGCGGCGACCGAACGACTCGCGTCCGTCGAATACCCTAGTCGGCGCCGTTACATCACCGGTGAGGGCGCGGAGGGCGCGACATCACGAATGGCATCGCGCAGACTTCTCCGAGAGGTGATGCCGAGCTTCGTATACACCTTGCGCAGGTGATACTCGGCAGTGCGGGGGCTGATGAACAACTGCGCACCGATTTCGGGATTCGTGCGGCCCTGCGCTGCGAGGCGCGCAACCAGCACCTCCTGCGCCGTGAGGTCGTCGCGCGATTCGATCACGCGTTTGCGCACCGTTTCGCCCGTTGCCGCCAACTCGCCCCTCGCGCGCTCGGCGAACGCGTGGGCGCCGATGCTGATGAGCATGTCGTACGCGAGGCGCAGCTGCTCTCGCGCGTCGACGCGTCGGTTCTCGCGACGCAGCCACTCGCCGTACACCAGGTGTGCGCGCGCGAGGTGCACCACGATCCGACACCGCTCGAGTCGAGTCAGCGATTCGCGATACAACGCTTCCGCCGGCCGTTCGTGCGCGAGGAGCGCGCTCGATCGAGCGAGGACGCCCAGCGCCCAATCCGTTCCGGCGGCGCGTGCGCGTTCCTCGAGCTGACGGAGCGCATCGGCGGCTACTTCGCGTGCGCCGTTCCGAGCGCCGGCTTCAACGAGCTCGACCAGCGACCAACCGAAGAAACCCAGGTCGTCGTGGCCGCAGGCCTGTTTCGCGCCGGCGAGCGCGGCGTCGTAGCGGCCGAGCCCGTTGTACAGCACGGCGGTCGCATACCCGGCGAGGCCGAGCGCCCGTCCTTCACCTCTCGCCGTCGCTTCTTTGACGCTCGACTCGATAAGCCTAACGGCGCGCTCTTCCTCTCCGCGCCAGGCGGCGAGCGCCAAGGACGTGTAGCGCAGCGGTGCGTTGCCGGTTGCGTCCGTGATCGTGTCGGCCTCGTGAATCAACTCGGCCGCGGCAGCGAACTCTCCGGCGTGGACGTGCACCGCGGCGCGGTAGCTGAGCGCGATGGGCAGACTCGCGAGTGCGCCCGCATCGCGGGCAAGCCGCACCGCGTGCGTCGCCAACTCGTGCCACGACTCATCGTCCCATAAATCGGCCGCCATGGGCTCGGGTGCGACCGGACACGCCGTCCACAACCAGCGAATGACGCCGTCCTTGCTGCGTATAGCTTGTTCGCGGAACGACCGGAGCGCCTTCTTGAGCGGCTCGACGCCCGCCGCGTATCCGTCGGCGAATCGCGTCGCCAGACCGTCGAGCAGCAGGTCAGTCGGACGCGGTGGATCCGGTCCGGGCGGCGCCGCGCGAGCGGCTTCCGCGACGCGCACCGCGTCGCCGGGGCCGAGCCGACCGACGAAAATCTCGGCGCCGAGCGCTTCGACGTAAGTCTCGCGTGCAAGATTGGGGTGAACCGACTCGAGACGTTTCGCCGCGTCGAGCAGCAGTGACGGCGCGTCGCTGCCACGGCGTTGCGTGAATACAATGTGCGCGCGCATGCGAGCCAGTCGCGCACGCTGCAAGTCATCCAGCGGACCAATCTCGGCGATGGCGAGAAGCTCGTACGCTGCGCTTGCCGCGCCGGCCTCGAACTTTGCCTGCGCTGCGGCCCGTGCGCGCGCCACACGACGCTCTGGATCGGGCGTGAGGTCGGTCGCCCGCTCGAGAAACGCCGCCGCGGCAGCGATACCAC
>DASYXE010000142.1:0-12211 GCA_035935375.1 Gemmatimonadaceae bacterium
TCCGGAGGCCGACGCTCTATCCAGCTGAGCTACTCGCGCCAAAAGCACAAAAGGAGCTCGGCGCTCCTTTTGTCATGGTCGGGGCGAGTGGATTTGAACCACCGACCTCCTGGTCCCGAACCAGGCGCGCTAACCGGGCTGCGCCACGCCCCGCCGAAGTCCCTGAGGGACTCCACCGACCAACGTGCGTTTTTTTTCTACGCGCCCGGAGAGACTCGAACTCCCAACCTTCTGATCCGTAGTCAGATGCTCTATCCAATTGAGCTACGGGCGCAATCACGATTGCAGACGACGACGGCGGACGCATCCGCGTACCGCTCGCGATGCATCCGCCGAAGCTGACGCAACATATTTGCACGCGATGGGAGCGTCAAGCTGAACGACGGGCGCGCGCCTCGCTCGAGAAAAAAGCCTCGCGTGAGCCGCGAGGCATGGGCGGTACAAGACTCGAACTTGTGACCTCCACGATGTCAACGTGGCGCTCTAACCAACTGAGCTAACCGCCCGCACTCGTCGCGCCCCGCATCAGTGGAGGCGAGGGGAATCGAACCCCTGACCTCGTGAATGCCATTCACGCGCTCTCCCAACTGAGCTACGCCCCCGACACGTACTGTGCACCCAGCCCTGCCCATTTTGACCGGGAACCTCTCAGGATAGCCGAGGCATTAGGACTTGTCAAGAAAATGGGGCTGGCGCGACGAGGGAATCCTCTTATTTTAGCACCGCTTTCGCGAGCCCCGAGTCCATACCGGACGCTCGCGAACGCAGCAGGGAACTCGCTCGTATATCTCAACATCCGAACTCGAAACGCGTTTCGCAATAGAGGGTCACGTACCAATGACCGAAGTCAAGCGCCGTCGGCGCCGCACCGCCCCCGCCGGGATCGCTCCCACCGAGCCCGAGCGCGACATCCTCGATCAGTACCTGTACGAGGTGAGCACCTATCCCTTGCTCAAGGGAACGCAGGAGCTCGACCTCGCGCGGAAAATCCGCGCCGGTGATCAGGACGCGCTGCAGGAATTGGTGAAGCGCAATCTCCGCTTCGTAATTTCCGTGGCAAAGAAGTACCAGAACCGCGGCCTTCCGCTCATCGATCTCATCGGTGAGGGGAATGTTGGCTTGCTCACTGCCGCGCGAAAGTTCGATCCCGATCAGGGCGTCAAGTTCATCTCGTACGCCGTGTGGTGGATTCGCCAGGCAATTCTCTCGTCGCTCGCGCGGCAGGGCCGCACCGTCCGGGTGCCGCTCAACCGGACCGCGGATCTCTCGCGCATCATCAAGGCGTCGGAGATTCTGCGCCAGAAGCTGCGGCGCGAGCCGTTGCCGCAAGAGTTGGCGCATCTCACGGGCCTGTCGGTCGATGTCGTGCAGTCGCTCGCCGCGCTCAACACGGGCGACGTGCGACTCGACGCGCCGATGGATCCCGAAGGCGATCGCTCGCTGATCGAGCGGTTCGTCGCGGACGAGATGCCGGACGCCGAAGAGGAAGCCATGAACCGGTTTCTCTCCGACGAGATCGAGCAGGCGCTCAGCACGCTGCCGGCGCGCGACGCGAAAGTGCTGCGGCTGTATTTCGGTCTCGATGGCGGCCGCGAGCACACGCTCGAGGAGATTGGCTCGATGCTTGGTGTCACGCGCGAGCGGGTGCGCCAGTTGCGTGATCGCGCGCTCAAGCGCCTGCGCGAGGGAGACGTCGGCCGCGCGTTGGGCAGCTTCGCTGCCTGAACGCTCGCCGGAGCCCATGGCACGATGCACGAAGGCCCGCGTGTCAACGCGGGCCTTCCTGCATCGTGCCATGGGCATGTCGGTCAGTTGTCGCCGCTGGAATCCGGACCGGTGTTGCCCACGCGACGCTTCGTCCAGATCAAGATGGTGCCGCATGGTCCACCATCCGCACCCTGGAACTGCATCGGTGTTTCAGCAGAGCTCTTGTAGACTTCGATCGCCGCGATGTCTTCCGGACGCACGATCTGGTCGATGTCGTCGCCGAGCGAGAGGAATGGCGACCCATCTATGTAGTAGGCCACCGGACACATGCCGGCGTTCGACGACCGGTTCACCTGGATCTGGTAGCCCTGACCGTCCCACGCCACCGTAAGACCAGGCACCTGCCGGAAGAGATCCGTGGTGCTGATCGCCCCGGCTTTGTCGATCTGATCGCGGTCCATGTAATAGCCTAACCCGCTCTTCTTGCGTTGGTCGAACCCCGCGATCTCGGACCCGCGTTTGGCGGTGATCTCCATGGTCTTGAGCACCTGGGTACGCTCGTCCAACATCGCCGCGAGCGTGCTCGACCGACGCGGCGACAGATCGACGGCGAAGCGTTTGGGAGAGTATCCGATCTCGCGCACCTCGACGCTCTGCGTGCCCGCGGGCAGTCCGATGAGGCGGAACGCGCCATCGGCATCGCTGCGCGCCGAGAGCTGGGTGCCTAACAGGAGGACCATGGCACCTTCGAGCGGCTTGCCTTCGGTGGAGGTGACGCGACCGGCCAGCACGGCGCTGCCGAGCGGCGCCGGTTTCCGTGCCGCCGTATCCGTGGGAGATGGCGGCGCGCCGGGCGCCGTCGCGACGGGCGCGGACGGCGCCGCGGCCACGACCGGCGCGCGTTCGCCTAACAACACGTCGCGCAGCGCCAATCCGTCGGGCGGCACCGTCAGCTCGACCCAGCCGCTCGCACCGGTGCGCGTGCGCGCCTGCAGCCGCGCGACGGTCTGCGTCGGTACGCCACAGGCGCGGAACGTGCCCATGTCATCCGTCAACACACTCGTCGCCTGGGGTACCTTGACCACCGAATTGCCCGCCACGCTCACGCCGGTCCACATGAGCACCACGCGCGCGCCCGACAACGGCTTTTCGGTCGACGCGTCGCGCACGACGCCCATCACCAGGCCGCGCGATTCGGTGCGCGAGGAATCCGGGCACACCGATGCGACCACGGTTTGCGCCGACGGCACGTACAACTGCACGAACGAGGCCTTGCCATGCCCGATGACCACCGGCTGCGTCGGCGGTGTAATGCCGAGTGAATCGAGGGTGGGGTGAAAGAAGCCCACCTGGTACAAGCCGTCGGGCAGTCCGTGCGCGACGATGCGGAATCGCCCCGAGGGATCGGTGGTGGCCGTAAACGTCGTGTTGCTGATGAGCACCGTCGCGCCCGCAAGCGGGAGCTCGCGCAAGCTGTCCAACACGAACCCTGTCACGACCACGGTATCACCCGCCGGCGCCGCCGTGGTATCCGGCGCCGATGCTGCGCTCGCCGGTGTCGGGGCAGCGCGGCTGGTCCCCTTCTTGATTGCTTGCGCCGTCGCGTTCACCGCGAGCGTGCAGGCGAACGTGGCAGCGAGGAGGGATCGAACCATGTCGACTCAGTGCTGGGAAAGAGCGCGAGGCCGAAAGGCCGCGCTCCTGAAGCTTCGACGGCGGACGTCAAAATCTCAACACCCGCGTGGACGATTCTGCGTTTGGGCTCTGGCGGCGCGTTGCCCGCGCCATCGCTCTGGCGCAAATTATGAACGTGATCGAGGCGACCGGACGATGGGTCCGCTTCAGGGTCGAGGAAGCCGGGCGCGCGGGTCGGTTCCTCGAGGAGGCGGCCATCGCGCTCGGGTCCGTGCGCTCCTGGCTGCCGAACGCCACGCTGCAGATGCGGCGCCTGGGCGTGGATTCGCTTCCCATTGGGATGTTGATTGCGGTCTTCACAGGCATCGTGCTGGCGCTCCTCGCCAGCTACTCGTTCACCGGTGCCGTTCCTCTGTATTTCGTCGGCACGCTGGTCGAGAAGACGATCACGTTGGAGCTCGCGCCGGTGCTGACGGGTCTCGCGCTCGCCGGCCGCGTCGGGGCGAACATCGCCGCCGAGTTGGGCACGATGCGCGTGACGGAGCAGGTGGATGCGTTGGAGACCCTGGCGTACGATCCGGAAGCGTACCTCGTCGTGCCGCGCGTCGTAGCCGGCACCATCATGTTTCCGCTGATCGTCGGCTTGGCCATGGTCGTCGGGTTAGGCGCGGGCTGGCTCGCGTCACTCGGCTTCCTGCAATTGTCCAGTGACGAGTTTCTCAAGGGCGCGCGGATGTTCTTCAGCACCTTCGACGTCGAATACGGTCTCGTGAAGGCCGGGAGCTTTGGGTTTGCCGTGACGCTGATCGGGTGCTACAAAGGGCTCCGCGCGCGCGGCGGCGCCGAGGGCGTTGGGAATGCGGCGACGCAAGCGGTGGTCTATTCCGCGGTCATGATTCTCGTACTCGATGCTTTCTGGGCCATGACGTGGCTCCATGGACGGTCCTGATGATCAAGTGGGTCGACGTCTACAAGGCGTTCGGTGAAAAGAAGGTGCTGGACGGGTTCACGCTCGACGTGCACGAAGGCGAGGCGGTCGTGATCATCGGCTACTCGGGCGCCGGCAAATCCGTCGCGATCAAGCACGTGGTGGGGCTGCTGGAGCCCGATCGCGGCACCATCGAGGTGGACGACAACGACGTGCCGACGCTGCCGCGCAAGGAGCTGTACGAGCTGCGCGCGCACATCGGCTATGTGTTCCAGTTCGCGGCGCTATTCGATTCGATGACGATCGGCGACAACGTGGCGATGGGGCTGCGGAAACGCGGCGAGATGTCCGAGAGCGACATCCAGCAGCGCGTAGCCGAGGCGTTGGAGCTGGTCGACCTGCCCGACGTGCAGCAGCAGTATCCGGCTGAGCTCTCCGGCGGCATGCGGAAGCGTGTCGGCATTGCGCGCGCGGTGGCGCTCCGCCCGAAATACATCCTCTACGACGAGCCCACCACGGGCCTCGATCCGGTTACCAGCGCCGTGATCGACGAGCTCATGATCCGCATGCGCGAGAAGTTAGGCGTGACGAGCGTGGTCATCACGCACGACATGCGCAGCGCGTACCGGGTGGGTAGCCGCATCGCGATGCTGTACGAGGGTCGGGTGAGGCAGGTCGGCACCGTGGACGAGATTCAGCACACGAAGGATCCCATCGTGCGCCAGTTCATCGAGGGGCGCGCGACACTCGACGGCGGCGAGGCCGCCTCCCCGGCGGCATCGCCGGCAAAGGCCGCCGGCGGCGCCGGCGCACGAGGAGGAGGACGCGCATGAAACGCGGCAATGACTTCGTGGTCGGGCTGGTGGTGATCGGTTCGGTGGTCGCCATCGTGCTCTTCGCTCTCTGGCTGAGCCAGACGAGCATCGGATCCAAGCAGCGCGACGTCGTGGCGCGGTTCACCGACGTCGGCAACGCGAAGGTCGGCAACTCGGTCGTCATCCGCGGCGTGCAGGCGGGCCGCATCCAGTCGATCGAGCTCGAGCCCACGGGCTGGGTGCTCGTGAAGATGTCGCTCGATCCCGACATCAAGCTGCCGAGCAATCCCGTCGTCGTGCTCAGCGAATCGAGCATGTTCGGCGAGTGGCAGGCGACGATCATGGAGCGCGCGGCCGCGCCCGACGACGCAGACGTCCAACAACAACTCGCGCAATCGGCAGCCGTCGGGCGGGGGAATGCGATCCCCGGCGCGCGCTTGCCCGACATTGCCCAACTGACGGCCGTGGCGGGCCGCATCGCGGGCGACATGTCGCGCGTGGCGGACCGGTTCCAGGTGGCGTTCGACGACCGCGCCGCCAACGAGCTGCGCCAGTCCATCCGCAACTTCGCCGATTTGTCGGCGGAGCTCGAACGCACGGTGCGCACGCAGTCGCAGAGCCTGTCGCAGTTAGGCAGCGACGTGCACAAGACGGTCGGCACGATCAACGCGACGGCGGTGGCCGTGCAGCGCACCGCCGACCGCGTGGATTCGTCCACGTCCAAGGGGCAGATCCACCAGATCATGGACAACGTCGGCCAGGCGTCCGCGGACATCAAAGAGACGTCGCACGACCTGCGCGACGCGTCGCACACGCTCATCGCCACGCAGCAGCAGCTGGCGTCGGTGCTCACCCACGCCGACTCCGTGTTAGGCAAGATCGACCGCGGCCAGGGATCCCTGGGTCTCATGGTCAACGACCCGACGCTCTACCAGAACGGCGACGCGCTGCTGTCGCAGATGCGCGAGCTCGTCGCCGAGATCCGCGCGCACCCGCGCCAATACCTGAGCGTCAAGATCTTCTGATGGTGCGGTCGCGGGCGAAGCAAGAGACGTCGGCCGGCGGCGTCGTCTATCGCGTCGTGGACGGCGCTCCGCTGTTCCTGCTCATCCGCGACGCATACCACAACTGGGGCTTCCCCAAGGGACACGTCGAGTCCAACGAAGGCCTCGAGTCGGCGGCGCTGCGCGAGGTGGAAGAAGAAACCGGACTGCACACGCTCACGATGCGCGGGCCGATCGATACCATAGATTGGTATTTTCGATTTCGCGGCCGTCTCGTGCACAAGGTGTGTCACTTCTTCCTCATGGAAAGCGCGACGGCGGCCACGTCGCCGCAGCGCGAGGAGGGGATTACGGCCTGCAACTGGCTCGCGCTCGATGACGCGCTGAGTCGCGTGTCCTACGCGAACGCGCGCGGCGTGCTCACGCGCGCGGCCGAGCTCGTCCCACCACATAATGGCCGCGCCGCCGGAGTGACACCGTGACGCCGCGCCGCGCCGGACGCGTGGCGGTCACTGCCTCCCGTCTCGTGGTGGCGCACGCGCCGCGCGCGCGAACGCGCGAGCTCGTTCGGACCAGCATCCCCCGACGCACCGGACGCGTCGCCATCACCCGGTCACTCGGCACCCTCGAGAGGCGGTTGCACGCCACGTTGGTCGATCTGGTAGTGGTCGATCTGGGCGGACCGGACGACGCGATGGGCGCGGCATCGCTGGCGCGGGAGTTTCCGAGTGTGGCGTTCGTCGCCGTGACGCCGTTTCGCTCGGTCGACGCACCGGCGATTGCCGCGTGCGCGAATTGCGGGGTGGCGGACATCCTCGCCGACGGCGTCGACGACGCGATGCTGCGCCACGCCCTCGCGCTGCACGGATTCTCCGCCCGGTTCGCCTCGGCGCTCTCGGACCCGCCGCGCGAGCTCGCGTTGGAGAGCAGCATTCAGAAGAGCGCGTGGCGTTTTATTGCCGCGCGAGCCGGACGGGTGGTTCGGACGCAGGAGCTGGCGAAGGCGCTAGCGGTAACGCGGGAGCACTTGAGCCGGAGCTTCGGGCACACCGGCCAGCCGCAGGCGACGCTCAAGCGAGTGATCGACCTCGTACGATTACTGGCTGCCGCGGAGCTCGCCAAGAACCCAGGGTACGATTTGCGGGATGTGGTTCGTTTACTGGGGTACGCGTCGGTTTCGCAACTTTCGGCGGTGGCGGAGCGTCTGGTGGGTCGACCGGCGACGTCATTGGCCAGGCTGAGGCCAAGTGATCTCATAGAAGGCTTTGTGCGAACGGCAGCGCGTCCTCTTGTCTCGTCCGGCACTTTGTGATAATTTTCACAAGCTGCCGACGGGACTGATTCGGCGGGCTGGCCCACACTTGTAAACGGACCTCCTAGCCCTACCACGCCATGGCATCCGACACCTCGCTCCGCCCCGCAGAGATCAAAGACATCCTTCTGCGCGAGATCGAAGCCGCTGACCTTCACGAGTTGGACGTCGAGGAGGTCGGTACGGTCCTCGAGGTGAAAGACGGAGTCGCCCGCATCTATGGCCTGACCAAGGCCATGGAAGGCGAGATGCTCGAGGTCACGTCCGCCGAAACGGGCGACAAGGTGATCGCGCTCGCGCTCAACCTCGAGGAAGACAACATCGGCGCCGTCATTCTGGGCGACTACCTGACGCTCAAGGAAGGCGACGAAGTGCGGCGCACCACGCGTGTGCTCGAGGTGCCGGTGGGCCCGGAGCTCGTCGGCCGCGTGGTCGACGCGTTAGGCAATCCGATCGACGGCGCCGGCCCGCTCGCGGCCAAGCACACCCGCAAGGTGGAATCGGACGCGCCCGGCATCATCGTTAGGCAGCCGGTCAAAGAGCCGCTGCAGACGGGCCTCAAGGCCATCGACTCGATGATCCCGATCGGACGCGGCCAGCGCGAGTTGATCATCGGCGACCGGGCGATCGGCAAGACGGCGATTGCGATCGACACCATCATCAATCAGAAGGGCGCGGGCGTCATCTGCGTGTACGTCGCGATCGGCCAGAAGAAGTCGACGGTCGCCTCCACGGTCGAGAAGCTGCGCCAGGCCGGCGCCATGGACTACACCATCGTCGTCGTGGCCGCGGCATCCGATCCGGCGCCCATGCAGTACATCGCGCCGTACACGGGCTGCTCGATGGCCGAGCACTTCATGTATCACGAGGGCAAGGCGACGCTCTGCGTGTACGATGATCTGTCCAAGCAGGCCGCCGCGTATCGCGCGATCTCGCTCGTGCTGCGCCGGCCGCCTGGTCGCGAGGCGTATCCCGGCGACGTGTTCTACTTGCACTCGCGCCTGCTCGAGCGCGCGGCCAAGATCAGCGACGATCCGGCGGTGGTCGACAACAAGATGATCTTCAAGCCGGGCGGTTCGCTCACGGCGCTTCCGATCATCGAAACGCAGGCCGGCGACGTGTCGGCGTACATTCCGACCAACGTCATCTCGATCACCGACGGACAGATCTTCCTCGAGGCCGACCTGTTCAACGCGGGCACCCGTCCCGCGGTGAACGCCGGCATCTCGGTGTCGCGCGTCGGCGGATCGGCGCAGATCAAAGCGATGCGCTCGGTGGCCGGTCGGTTGCGTCTCGACCTCGCGCAGTATCGCGAGCTCGAAGCATTCGCGGCGTTTGCGTCGGACCTCGACAAAGCAACCAAAGCCCAACTCGATCGCGGCATGCGCACGGTGGAAGTGCTCAAGCAGCCGCAGTACGCGCCGATGCCGGTCGAGCAGCAGGTGATGATCCTCTTCGCGGTGACGAACGGCTATCTCGACGACGTCGCGGTGGCGGACATCCGCGGGTGGGAGACGCGGTTCCACACGTTCATGGCGGAGCAGTACGCGCAGGTCGGCCAGGCCATTCGGTCCGAGAAGGTGCTGTCGAAGGAGACGGAAGCGGCGATGCGCAGAGGTATCGAGGCCTACAAGCAGGGAAGCGGGAAGAGGGAAGCGGGAAGAGGGATTTGATGAAATCCCTCCCGCTTCCCCCTTCCCGCTTCCCCCTTCCCCGTTAGTCAATGGCCAAAGGACGGGAACTCAAGTCGCGCATCAAGTCCGTCGAGGGCACGCGCAAGATCACGCGCACGATGGAAATGGTGTCGACATCCAAGCTCAAGCGCGCGCAGGATCGCGTGGTCGCCGCTCGGCCGTACGCCAGGGCGTTGGCGGATGTGATCGCCGATCTCTACTCGCCGGCGTTGGCGGAGCAGTTTCCGCTGCTCAGACAGCCGGCCACGGTGAAGCGCGCGGCGGTGCTGCTCATCACGTCCAACCGCGGACTCGCGGGCGCGTTCAACGCGAATCTCATTCGCCAGGCGCGGCAGGTGCTGGCCAAGTTAGGCAGCGAGTCCGCCGACACCGAGCTGCACATCGTCGGGCGCAAGGGACTCGGCTATTTCCGGTACGTGGGCGCGCCGATCGCGTCGTCCCGCATCGATATCGGCGACCGGCCGCGCGCCGAACACGCGACCGAGCTGGTCGACGGGTTGATGCGCGATTTCGTGAGCGGACGCCTGGACGCGGTGTACGTGGTGTACGCGAAGTACAATTCGCCGCTCTCGACGCCGCCGACGACCGATCGGATTCTGCCGGTCACGCCGCCCGAGCGGAAGGGACCGGCGCGCGACTATCTGCTCTTCCCGAGCGCGCAGGCGATTCTCACGCAGCTCTTGCCGCTCTACGTGCGGAACGCGGTGTATCGGGCGCTGGTCGAGACGGCCGCGGGCGAGCAGGGCGCGCGGCGGACGGCGATGAAGAACGCCACCGACAATGCCGGCGAGATGCTCAACGTGCTTCGCCGCACCTACAACCGCGCTCGGCAGGCGCAGATCACGCAGGAGATCGCCGAGATCGTCGGCGGCGCCGAAGCGCTCAAGGGCTAACGGACTAACGGACTGCCGCGGGCGCCCCGGCGCCCACGCGACGCACACTTTCGGGGAACACACGCATGGCTGCGACACACACCGGTAAGGTCGTCCAGGTGATCGGTCCCGTTCTCGACGTCGAGTTCGAGGCGGAGCACCTCCCGGAGATCTACAACGCGCTCGAGATCGACCAGGATTCCGACGGCGGCGGCCACGTCCGGCTGGTGGCCGAGGTCCAGCAGCACATCGGCCGCAACCAGGTGCGGGCCGTCGCCATGTCCACCACGGACGGCGTGCAGCGCGGCATGGACGTCACCGACCTCGATGGTCCCATCTCCGTTCCGGTCGGCAACGCCGCGTTAGGCCGCATCCTGAACGTGCTCGGCGAACCGGTCGACAATGGGCCGGCCATCCCGGCCGATGTGCAGCGGTGGCCGATCCACCGGGCGAGCCCGGCGTTTGTGAACCTCGAGCCCAAGACCGAAATCTTCGAGACGGGCATCAAGGTCATCGATCTCATCGCGCCCTTCGTCAAAGGCGGAAAGATCGGACTGTTCGGCGGCGCCGGCGTCGGCAAGACGGTCATCATCCAGGAGCTCATCAATAACGTGCAGAAGGGGCACGGCGGCCGCTCGGTGTTCTGCGGCGTCGGCGAACGCACGCGCGAAGGCAACGACCTGTACATCGAGTTCAAGGAAGCCAACATCCTCGACTCGGTGGCGCTCATCTACGGCCAGATGAACGAGCCGCCGGGCGCGCGCCTCCGCGTGGGACTCTCCGGCCTAACGGTCGCCGAGTATTTCCGCGACGTCGAGCACCAGGACGTGCTCCTGTTCATCGACAACATTTTCCGCTTCACGCAGGCCGGCTCCGAAGTGTCGGCCTTGTTGGGCCGCATGCCGAGCGCCGTGGGCTACCAGCCCACGCTGGCCACCGAGATGGGCGACCTGCAGGAGCGGATCACGTCCACCAAGAGCGGATCGATCACGTCCGTGCAGGCGATCTATGTTCCTGCCGACGACATCACCGATCCGGCACCGGCAACCGCGTTCGCGCACCTCGACGCCACCGTCGTGCTGTCGCGTGCACTCACGGAGATCGGGATCTATCCCGCCGTGGACCCGCTCGCTTCGAGCTCCCGCATTCTCGCCGCACAATACCTTGGTGACCGGCATTACAACGCCGCGTCGGAGGTTCTGCGTATTCTGCAGCGGTACAAGGAACTGCAGGACATCATCGCGATCCTCGGCATGGACGAACTGTGGGCAGCGTCGCGGTCTCCGGTGTGCTCGCGGGGGCGCCGGTGTTCACCGCCGAGGCGCTCCGCTACGCCATGGCGTGCCTGATCCTCGTGGTCCTGGCCCGGCTGACCGGCCGGCGGCTGCTCAGGCCCCGCGGCGCCGAATGGCTGTGGCTGGCCGGTATCGCGGTGACGGGCCTGGTCCTGTTCAACCTCGCGCTGGTGGCCGGGTCCCGCCACGCCGAACCCGCCGTCCTCGGCGTGGCCGTGGCCTGCGTCCCCTCGCTGCTGGCCGTGATCGGGCCGCTGCTCGAAGGATCGAGGCCGCGCGCGGGCCTGGTGGCCGCCGCGCTGGTGGTGACCTCTGGCGCCGCCCTGGTCCAGGGGCTGGGGCGCACCGATGCCATCGGCGTGGCCTGGGCGGTCGTGGTCTTCGCCTGCGAGGCCGCGTTCACCCTGCTGGCCATCCCCGTCCTTCGCCGGCACGGCCCGTGGGGGGTGTCGGTACACGCCACCTGGCTCGCGGCGGTCATCTTCGCCGCGATCGGCGTGGTGCACGAGGGCCCGGCCGCCGCCAGCCGCCTCGGGCACCAGGACTGGCTCGCCATCGCCTACCTTGGTGTCGCGGTCACCGCGGTGGCGTTCATCTTGTGGTACTCCAGTGTCGGGCGGCTGGGCGCCGGCCGGGCCGGGCTGCTCACCGGCGTCTCGCCCGTGGCGGCGGCCGCGACCGGTGTCCTGCTCGGCGGGCCCGCTCCCCGGCCGCTGGTCTGGGCCGGGATGGCGGTCGTCGCCGCTGGCCTCGCCCTGGGCCTGCGGGCGGACGGCAGGCCCAAATCAAGTTCCTTCTAGCCCGAACGAGGCGTGTGATACGTGTACTTCCAGCATTCGGGTGACCTATGGCGTGACTTCCCGCTCCTGGTCCCGGGCGTCCTGCACGTCGAGGGCATCACCGCAGCCGTCGACTCGGGCCCGGCGGCCGACCGGTTCGCCGCCATCGC